>JALERW010000132.1 GCA_022763925.1 Lachnospiraceae bacterium | reverse complement strand
GACGACTTTCTGATTTCCAAATTCCAGCCGGTTCAGAGTCAGCAGCTTTTTCACCATGCGGTTCATCTTTCCCGCTTCATCGATAATCACATCACAGTAAAAATTTCTGCTCTCCGCATCATCGTTGATACATTCCTGCAGTCCCTCCGCATATCCCTGGATCAATGCGATCGGCGTCTTCAGCTCATGGGATACATTGGACAGGAACTCTTTTCGCATCTCATCGACCTGAGTCTTCTTCTCAATATCTCTTTGAAGCTCATTATTGGCTGTCTTCAGCTCCGAGATCGCTGTCTCCAGCTTATCTGCCATTTCATTGATATTGGCCCCCAGGACACCCAGTTCATTTTTTTCCTTTCCCTCATAGCGGACACCGAAATCCAGCCCGGACATCCGTTTGGAAATATCTGCAAGCTTCAGGATCGGTTCCGTGATCCGCTTGGATACAAACCAGATAATAATCACACCGACCAGGCAGATCACAATTCCTATATATGCAAGGAAACGGTTGGATACCTCAACGCTCTCCCGGATGCTCTCTACAGGGCTTCTCAGAATAAACAGATCACCGTTATCCAGACTGCCCCACAGCTCCAGATAGTCCTTATTTAAGAACTGATCTCTCAGCGTACAGAGGGTATATCGGTCCGTCTCCTCCAGCACCGTCCGCTCCCTCTGACTTGAATTGTAAATATTCTCCAGCAGGCGTTTCCCGAGAATATTCGACTCATTTACGGAGGAAATGACCGTATGATAGCTCTGATCCAGTACAAGGATGGAGATATTGCCCCTGGCCAGCGTGTTCTGAAGATTGATTTCAAAGGTTTCCGTCCCGATGGTATCTTCATTTGCAGCCTCATTCACCTGCAGATAAGCATCCATCATGGCACGTTTCTTATTCTCCATATAATACTGTTCCAGGAAAATATTGTTTGCCAGCCAGCAGACAAAGATCAGTCCTGCTGTCAACGCAATAAACACAAGTGCAAGATGCTTTTTTATCGAATGCTTCATTCCTCAACCTCGAATTTATAGCCCATACCCCAGATGGTCTTTATATAATCGCCCTTGTCTCCAAGCTTGTTACGCAATTTTTTCACATGGGTATCTATCGTGCGTGCATCTCCGAAATAGTCATAATTCCATACGTTGTTCAAAATCTTCTCTCTGGAAAGAGCAATTCCTCTGTTCTCCATAAAATAGCTGAGAAGTTCGAATTCCTTATAGCTTAAATCCAGCGGATTTCCCTCCACCTTCACCTGATGCGCAGTCTTGTCCAGCTCAATTCCTCCCGCAGTCAGTATTTCCGATGCCGTCTTGACTCCGCTTCTTCTCAGGATCGCTTCCACTCTGGCAACAAGGATCTTCGGGCTGAAGGGCTTGGAAATATATTCATCGACTCCCAGCTCAAAGCCCGCCAGTTCATCCCGCTCCTCTCCCCTGGCTGTCAGCATGATGATCGGCACCCTGGAATATTCCCGGATCTCCTTTACGACCTGCCAGCCGTCCATACGGGGCATCATCACATCCAGAATAATAAGGTCAATATCCTTCTCCTCAAAAAAGAGATCCACCGCTTCCACACCATCCGCTGCTTCCACTACCGTGAATCCTTTTTTTACAAGGAAATCTCTCACCAGTTTGCGCATTCTGCTTTCGTCATCCACGACCAGGATCTTACATTTCTCCATCTTTGCCAGCTCCCCTTCCGTCCATTCCTTTTACCATAGCATACTATAGCAGACATTTATGTTTCTTTTGTGAAAAAAAGATGCAAAAGAATAATTCCTCTGCATCTTTTTCATAAGCTTTTTGCTTTGATTCCTACAGTTTGCTCACATCCGTCTCACGGATCTTCTTTCGAAGAGGAAGAATCATGGCCGGAGATACCGACAGCTCATCAATTCCCATCTTCAGGAAGGTTTCCGTAAGCTCCAGATCAGCTCCCAGCTCACCGCAGATACCGATCCAGATACCGTTGTCGTGAGCATTCTTTGTTGCTATCTCAAGCATCCGGATAATCGCCGTATGATGCGCATTGTAGAATTTGTCCAGCTTCGGATTCTGACGGTCAATCGCCAGCGTATACTGGGTCAGATCATTGGTTCCCACACTGAAGAAGTCCACTTCCTTTGCCAGAAGATCACTGATCATCACAGCCGCCGGTGTTTCAATCATAATACCGGTCTCGATATTCTCATCGAACGGTACCTTGGCTTCCCGAAGCTCCGCTTTGACCTCCTCAAGAATTCCCTTGATCTCACGCACCTCTTCCAGGGAAATAATCATCGGGAACATGATGGAGATCTTCCCGAATGCAGATGCACGCAGGAGCGCACGCAGCTGCGTCTTAAATACATCATATCTGGTCAGACAGATACGAATCGCACGATATCCAAGGGCAGGATTCTCTTCCTTCGGAAGATCAAAATATCCGATCTGCTTGTCTGCTCCGATATCCAGTGTTCGGATAATGACCTTCTTACCCGCCATATTTTCCGCAACCGTCTTATAGACAAGGAACTGCTGGTCTTCACTCGGATAATCCGTATTCTCCAGATACAGGAACTCGCTGCGGAACAATCCGATGCCTCCCGCATCATTCTGAAGCGCAATACCCGCATCTGCTACATTTCCGATATTTGCATAGAGATTCACCTTACGTCCGTCCAGTGTGACCGTTTCCTTTCCCTTCAGCTCCTGAAGCAATGCCTTCTTGGCAAGATCCTCATCCCGCTTCCGGGTCATCACAGAAAGCGTCTCCTCATCCGGCTCCACGTAAAGAGTTCCTGTAAAGCCATCCACAATGGCCAGCTTATGATTGTATTCTTCCTTAAGATCAGCTCCGATATCCACAATTGCCGGAATATTCAGTGTTCTGGCAATGATCGCCGTATGAGAATTCACGGAACCGAACTGGGTAACAAAGGCAAGAACCTTGGACTTGTCCAGCTGCACCGTCTCACTGGGAACCAGGTCATCCGAGGCAACAATCACCGGCTCGTCCGACACAACCTCTCCGTCCGCAGCAGATGTCAGAATACGGACAAGACGCTCGGATACATCCTTTACATCCGCCGCCCTCTCCTTAAAATATTCATCATCCATTGCCGCAAACATCTGAGAAAAGTTATCTCCGGTCGTTCCAACTGCATACTCCGCATTGACATTCTGTGTCTTGATAATATTGGCAATAGACTCCTGATAATCCAGGTCCTCCAGCATCATCTGATGTACTTCAAAAATCAGAGCATTTGCCTCGCCCACTTCCGCAACCGCTCTGTCGTACAGACCCTTCAGCTCCTCCAGGGCCTTTTCCTTCGCATCCTCCACTCTCTTTAGCTCCGCATCAATGTCATCCACATGGTATCTCTTTATCGTACTTTCGGCTCTCTGATAAAAAGAAATCTTACCGATTGCGACACCGCCGAAAACTCCCTTTCCTTTTAAAGTAACCATAAACTCTCTCCTTACCTTATTACAGTCTTCTATAGTAATTAGAATAACATCTTTGCACAAAAAAATCCATTGTGTTTTTCATATATATGTAAATTTCTCTGATTTTCCTGTTCTGTTTTTTTACTCCAGCTTTACATTTTCTTGACAAAGCAACGGGAACTGTTATACTCTTAAATTGATTCCCTTCTTTCGACAAAAGGTGAGTCTTCAACAAAAAACATACGCGAGGTAAGCCAAAATGTCAGGTTTAGACGTAATATGCATAGGTGCAATCAACTATGACTACATGTTTCACTGCAGCGAGGAAGATTTAATCCAGAAGGACCGCAATACAGGCAATGAGGAGCTGAGCAATCCCATTTCCGAAATAGAGGAAGACATTCTTGAGCTGGTTATGAAGAACAAGGAATATACGACTCAGATCGGCGGCTCCGCATTTATTACTCTAAAAGTCATCAAGCACATTCTTCCCTGGCTGAAGGTCGCATACGTCGGTGTCTGCGGGACACCAAGCGCCTTTGATCTGCGTTATGGCAAAACCAATAATATAAAGGAAGAGCTTGCTCACCTGGATAACCGGGAATGGCTGTTCACCACCGAGGAGGAATTCAACGATCCCTACTCCAGGGCCATCGCCAAATCCATTGTCCGGCTCTACAATCACACAAGGAACTGCATTAAGATCGCTCCCTGCGCCAACAATACCCTGCTGGAGCGCATACAGGACCAGGAAGCCTCCACCGGGCTCTCTTTTGCCGGGTATCTTTCCCAGGCCCGCTGGATCCATCTGTCCTCCCTCTCTGATTTTGATCAGTTTGAAGTGATCATACAGTATGTCATTCAGGCGAAGGCCATTAATCCGAATCTGAAGGTCAGCATTGACCCCGGCTTCGAATATACCTCTCTGCGCAGAGACCGGCTTCAGCCCCTTCTTTCTCATGCAGACTATATTTTCCTTAACAACTCCGAGAAGAAGAACCTTGGCCGAAACGCAGACAATATGCGTCAGCTCTACGCAAATCTCAGGGACTATTTTACTGCAGTCAATCCTTCCCCGGACCGTACGCTGATCATAAAGCATGACGATCATCATGAGCTGCTGCGGTTCGAGAACAATAAAACCCTGATACGGACCGTCCGTCACAAAAAGCTGTATCATTACGAGCTGAACAATGATACCGGTGCCGGTGATTCTTTTGCCGGCGGCTTCATCAGCGGTATGCTTTTTGATCGACTGAACTCTGATATCTCCGGCCCCATTCAGATGGGGGTCATTGCTGCCAAAGGAAGAATGCGCAGCTTTGACTACGAAAATCCGTATCTGACCATTCAGAGCTATGCGGGCCGTTTTATCGACAGCCTCGGCTGATTTTCCCTGTATTCTGAACGATCCTTCAAAATTCTGTAATCACAAAACATCCGGAGAAAGCACATTGCCTTCCCGGATGTTTTTTATCGTTTCAAAATTTGTTATTTGTTCCAATGCTTCTTTTGTACCTGCAGCCTGTATATTTATTCGGACAGAATACGCCCGTCAGGGGAAATGATTACCGTATGCCACGGAAGAAATTTTCCGCTGTTCTGAACCGCTGTCTTAACAGCAGCCTCCAGACCGCCGCAGCACGGTACTTCCATGCGGATAATCGTCACACTGCGGATCTCATTCCTTTTCAGAATTTCTGTAAGCTTCTCACTGTAATCCCCTTCATCCAGCTTTGGACAGCCGATCAGCGTAATCCTTCCCCGGATAAATCTTCTGTGAAAATCCGCATACGCAAAGGCCGTACAATCTGCCGCCACCAGAAGATCTGCATTCCGAAAATACGGTGCTGTAACCGGAACCAGCCTGATCTGTACCGGCCACGAGGAAAGCTCTCCTCCCTCTTTTAGGTCTGCAGCTTTGTCACCTTTCAAAGGCTCTTCTCCATAAATCGGCTTCAGACTTCTCGCCATACTTCCCGGACAGCCACAAAGCTCCTGGCTCTTTGTCTTCTGTTTCTCCATATTCTGCTTCACCGCCTCTTCATCAAAGGCAGCCGCCTCTCTCTTTTCGATGGTTATCGCCCCGGTCGGGCAGACCGGAAGACAGTTTCCCAGTCCGTCGCAGTAATCCTCCTTCAGCAGCACCGCCTTCCCATCTTCCATTCCGATGGCCCCTTCCTGACAGGCAGAGGCACACAGGCCGCAGCCGTTACATTTTTCTCTATCGATCTGAATAATATTTCGTATCATATCTTTTCCT
>JALERW010000038.1 GCA_022763925.1 Lachnospiraceae bacterium | reverse complement strand
TATACCCCCAGAGCCTTCGCTTCCTTTACCGTCAATCCGCTGTTGCTGTCCGTCATTACCGCTGTTTTTCTCATCTTTTCACTCATACCTCGTCCCATGACCTCTTTCTCACATATAGAAGTAATTATATACGTTTGATTTTTCTCAAGCAACTGTCAAAAGCAGAATTTGTGAAGGATAACCTACAACTGTTGTATCTTTTGTTGTTTTTCTTCTTTACGCAGCGACAATCTTAACATATAATTTATGCAGATAAAAATCAAATATTCTCACATGGGAGGAAATCATCATGGAAAGTAAAAGAACCGATCTTCGGGTTCAGAAAACCCAGCGGCAGATCAAGGAAGCACTTCTGGAGCTTCTGAATGAACAGTCCTTCGACAGCATTACCGTCAGCAGGATTTCGGAAAGGGCCATGATCAGCCGCTCCACCTTCTACGATCATTACCCGGACAAATATACGCTTCTGGAGCATATGTATGATGAAATAGAAGAACAGCTTATTGCGATTACCGATGCCTATTTTTCCGAAAAGGGCAGTGATTACCGCATGGAGCTGGCCGGAAAAATCCTCCGCTATGTGCTGGACAATGCAAGGCTGTTCCGGATTCTTTTATCCGACACCGTTCCGCCAAGGAATCTGCTTCAGCTTCTGCTGGAGGTGCTTCAGCCCAGATGTCTGGAATATCTGAAAAATCATCCGAATAAGTATGGCCTGGACAATCAGTTCGTCACATCCATCTATACCAGCATCATATATATCTGTCTTCAATGGGTGGCCGGACACCAGGATCCGGCAGACATCGACCGGATTCTTGCCCTTTCTCTTCACGTGGGAAAGCTGTTCTATGATTAGGAGGCTTCTGATTTCAGAAAAGGTGCCGGCCTACCAGGCCAGCACCTCATGTCCGTCCTCTGTTACAAGAACCATAATCTCCCACTGGGCCGAGGGCAGTCCGTCCTCTGTATAAATCGTCCATCCGTTCTCCTCATCCTGGTATATATCCGCTTTTCCCATATTGACCATGGGTTCAATCGTGAATATCATTCCCGGGACAAGAAGCATGCCGGTTCCCCTCTTTCCCAGGTAACCGACCCAGGGATCCTCATGGAATGCCAGCCCCACTCCGTGTCCGCCGATTTCACGCACAACAGAATAGCCGTTGGCCTCGGCATGGGTATGGACCGCTTCCGCCATATCTCCAAGGAAGCCCCAGGGCTTCACCTGATCCAGCCCCTTCTCCACGCATTCCTTCACCACGCGAACGAGCTTTTCCTTTTCCGGATCGGTCTTTCCTATGATAAACATTCGCGAGGAATCCGAATAGTAACCTTTATATATAGTAGAAACATCTACATTGATAATGTCCCCTTCCTTAAGGATCCGATTCTCATCAGGAATTCCGTGGCATACCTCCTCATTGATGGACGTACACACACTCTTCGGAAAACCTTCATAATTCAGAGGAGCCGGAATTCCTCCCATCTCAGTGGTAATCCGGTATACCCATCGGTCAATTTCCTCTGTGCTGATCCCGACACAGATGTGCTCTGCCACATAATCCAGTACTGCCACATTGATTTTACTGCTTTCCCGTATCCCGGCAATCTGATCCGGAAGCTTTAAAAGCTCCCTGCCCGGTACAAGATGTCCTGCTTCCTGGGCCGCCATGATTTTATCATCAAAGGCCTCATGACATTTTTTATATTTTTTTCCGCTTCCGCACCAGCATAGGTCATTGCGTTCCAGCTTTCTGTACATATACATTCTCTCCTGTCTGCCGATCTTTTTACATAAACCGGGGACGTGGATCCCCAGGTATCCACGTCCCCAATGAAAGTCTGTCTTATTCAATCACATGGATCCAGCCCTCAGGCGCTTCAATGCGTCCCATCTGAATGCCGGTCAGTGTCTCGTAAAGCTTCTTCGTAACCGCTCCCATCTCACTCATTCCGCTGGGCATGCAGATCTCTTTTCCATGATCCACAATCTTTCCTACCGGAGAGATCACGGCTGCGGTTCCGCAAAGTCCGCATTCTGCAAAGTCCTTTACCTCCTCAAAGAGTACCTCTCTCTCCTCTACCTCAAGACCCAGATATTCCTTTGCAACATATACAAGGGACCGTCTGGTAATGGAAGGAAGAATGCTGTCAGACTTGGGTGTAACCACCTTATTGTCCTTCGTCACAAACAGGAAATTAGCTCCTCCGGTCTCCTCTACCTTCGTTCTTGTTGCCGGATCCAGATACATATTCTCATCAAAACCGTTGGCGTGTGCGGTCATGATGGCATGAAGGCTCATCGCATAGTTCAGGCCGGCCTTGAGATGTCCGGTTCCATGCGGAGCCGCACGGTCAAAATCGCTGACACAGATCGTAAGCGGACGAACACCGCCCTTAAAGTAAGGTCCGACCGGTGTGGCAAAAATACGGAACTGATACTCATCTGCCGGCTTCACGCCGATCACCGGATTGCTGCCGAACATATAGGGACGAAGATACATGGTTGCTCCGGAGCCATACGGCGGAACATAGGCCGCATTGGCAGCCACCACCTGCTCCACTGCCTCAATGAAGCGATCCTGAGGAAATACCGGCATTTCCAGTCTCTTTGCAGAATCCTCCATTCGCGCGGCATTCAGATCCGGGCGGAAGGTTACGATATGTCCATCCTGTGTTGTATATGCTTTCAGTCCCTCAAAGCAGCTCTGGGAATACTGAAGAACACCGGCACACTCATTGATCACCACATTGGCATCCTCGGTAAGACCGCCTTCATCCCAGGCGCCATTCCTGTAATTGGATACATATCTCTTATCCGTCTGTACATATCCGAATCCAAGATTGGACCAGTCAATATTTTTTTTCTCCATAATGATACTCCTCCTTTTTCCTTCCTGATCATTTATGGGTATTATAGCACCGCATTATCTATTCTTAAAGTATTTTTTTGACGTTTTTCATCAAAAAGCAAAAAAGAACCGTATCTCTTTTCATACTCCGATCGTAATGGACAGCAGATTCCACAGCATATGCAGAAATACCGGCGGCCATATGGAACGGCTCCGGCGGAAGGACCAGCCGAATATGAGACCAAGCACATAGATCCCGATGCTCCTTCCCAGGATCACTTCCAGGGAACAGCCTGTATACAGCCAGCCCGGATAATGGATCAGGATAAAAAAAGCAGATGAAAGATAATTGGCAAAGGAACGCTCCATCACAGAAGCACATGCGTTGTAAAACCAGCCGCGAAACAGAAATTCCTCAAAAATTCCGGCAGCCAGAACCGTTCCGATCAGCATACTCGGATGAAAATCCGGATTCATCCGGACGGCACCGTTTCGAACAGCATTTCCCACCAGAAAATACAGCACGAAAAGGGCAGCAGGAAGAACAAGCGACCTGGTCGCAATCGGATGAAGCAGCATCTTTTGGGGCTTCAGCCATAGCCTGGTATGATACCTCTGTATCATATAAAATGCAAAGCCAATCCACAGGATCCCCTTTAACAGCTCCGCAAGAAGCTGCTGGATCCACAAAGACTGACCTGCAGGCGGAAAGCCGGACAGGCAAAGAACTCTTACCGTCCAGATCAGAAAAAAGATTCCGAAGCTTTCACAGATTTTTGGAAGTGTCAGTTTCCCTGCCATGGCTTTCCCCCTTCCCTGGCATATCCGTTTATGCCGAAATACTGTTTCCGGTATAGAGCTGATAATATTTGCCCTTTTCCTCCAGGAGCTGTTCATGGGTTCCCCGCTCAATGATACGTCCCTGTTCCAGAACCATAATACAGTCGCTGTTTTTTACCGTAGAAAGGCGGTGTGCAATGACAAAGGTTGTTCTCCCCTTCATCAGACGGTCCATCCCTTCCTGAACAATCCGCTCGGTTCTTGTATCAATGGAGCTTGTCGCCTCATCCAGAATCAGCACCGGAGGATCCGCGACCGCCGCTCTTGCGATGGAAAGCAGCTGACGCTGTCCCTGGCTTAGATTTGACCCGTCTCCGGTGAGCATCGTCTGATAGCCATCCGGGAGTCTGCGGATAAAACCGTCCGCATTGGCCAGCTTTGCCGCTGCGATTACTTCCTCCTCGGTGGCGTCCAGTCTTCCGTATCGGATATTGTCCATCACAGTTCCGGTGAACAGATGGGTATCCTGAAGTACAATGCCCAGAGAACGCCGAAGATCCGCTTTTCGGATCTTATTAATGTTTATGCCGTCGTATCGGATCTTTCCGTCCTGAATATCGTAAAAACGGTTGATCAGATTGGTGATCGTCGTCTTTCCTGCACCGGTGGAGCCAACAAACGCAATTTTCTGTCCGGGCGTTGCAAAAAGATCCACATGGTGCAGAACAATCTTATCCTCTGTGTAGCCGAAATCCACATCATCAAAGACCACGTCCCCCCGAAGTTCCTCATAATCCGTTGTTTTGCTGTCCTTATGATAATGCTTCCACGCCCACAGATCGGTACGGTCCTTCGTCTCCACCAGAACACCGTTTTCCTTCCGGGCATTGACCAGCGTAACATATCCCTCGTCTGTCTCCGGCTTTTCATCCAGCAGACGGAAAATGCGGTCTGCTCCCGCCATAGCCATGATCACACTGTTCAGCTGCATGCTCACCTGATTGATCGGCATGTTAAAGCTCTTATTGAATGTCAGAAAGCTTGCAAGACCGCCCAAAGTAAAGCCGCCCACGCCATTTAAGGCAAGGATTCCGCCTATGATCGCGCACATCACATAACTGATATTGCCTAGCTGGGCGTTGACAGGCATCAGAATATTGGCAAACTTATTTGCATTGTCCGCACTTTCAAACAACTGGTCGTTCAGCTTTTTGAACTGTTCGCGGCTCTCTTCCTCATGGCAGAACACCTTGACGACCTTCTGTCCTTCCATCATTTCCTCAATATATCCGTTCACGGCTCCGAGATTTTTCTGCTGTGCAATAAAATAAGAACCGCTTAGTCCCGAAATATTCTTCGTAACAAAGAGCATGATGCCCACCATCAAAAGGGTCACCACAGTCAGCGGGATATTCAGGATGATCATGCTTGCCAGCACGCTCACAATGGTGATCACACTGGAAAAAAGCTGCGGAATGCTCTGACTGATCATCTGCCGGAGCGTATCCACGTCATTTGTGTAAATGGACATGATATCCCCGTGCGCATGGGTATCAAAAAACCGGATCGGAAGCTTTTCCATATGGACGAAGAGATCGTCCCGAAGCCGCTTTAAGGTTCCCTGGCTGACAAGAATCAGAATTCTGTTATACACAAACGTTGACAGCGCTCCGATCAGGTAGAATATGCCAACCCGAAGCATTGCGTGAAGCAGTCCGGAAAAGTCCGGATCGTTCATTCCGATCACAGGCAGAATATATACATCGATCAGGGTCTGCATAAACATCGTTCCCTGAACATTTGCCAGTACACTGACAAAAATACCGATCACCGCCAGAATGCAGTGTGGAGCATAATTCTTCATAATATATGCCATCAGACGACGCATCAGCTTTCCGGGATTTTCCACCTTCGGCCGCTTCCCCATAGGACGTCTGTGTCCCGGTCCGCCTTTGATTTCTCTTACTTTTTCTGCCATTATGCCTCGCCTCCGTTTTCATCAAAATCGCCGTTTCCGCCGGTCTGGGATTCAAATACATCCCGGTAGATCTCGTTTTCGGCAAGAAGCTCCTCATGCGTTCCGAAGCCATCCACACGCCCGTCATTTAAGACCAGGATACGGTCCGCGTCCTGTACACTGGAAATACGCTGGGCAATAATAAGCTTGGTCGTGCCCGGAATCTCCTCCCGAAGAGCCTTTCGGATCTTACTGTCTGTAGCCGTATCCACCGCACTGGTACTGTCATCCAGGATCAGTATCTTTGGCTTCTTCAGCAGTGCTCTTGCGATACATAGTCTTTGTCTTTGTCCGCCTGACACATTCGTGCCGCCCTGTTCAATATAAGTATGATATTTCTCAGGCAGCCGCTGGATAAATTCATCTGCACAGGCCAGACGGCAGGCACGGATACATTCTTCCTCAGAGGCTTCCTTATCACCCCATCTTAAATTATCCAGGATTGTACCGGAAAACAAAACATTTTTCTGCAGCACAACTGCCACATCATTTCGCAGGGTTTCCAGATCATAGCTTCTGACATCCTTGCCGCCCACGAGTATTTCTCCCTTTGTCACATCATAAAGGCGACTGATCAGATTGACAAGACTTGTTTTGGCACTTCCGGTGCCTCCGATGATTCCGATCGTCTCACCTGCAGCTATGGAAAGCTGAATATCCTTTAATACCGGCTGTTCACTGTCTTTTTTATAGCTGAAATCCACATGTCTGAATTCAATGCTTCCGTCCGGCACAACGAAATCAGGATTCTTGGGATTGACAATATCTGATTTTTCATTCAGGATCTCAGAAACACGTTCGGCACTTGCGGTACTCATACTGATCATAACAAAGATCATGGAAAGCATCATCAGGCTCATCAGGATGTTCATGCAGTATGCCAGAAGGCTCATCAGATTTCCGGTTGTTAGATTTCCGGCAACAATCATATGTGCTCCCATCCAGCTGATGGCCAGAATACAGCTGTATACCGTAAGCTGCATCAGCGGTGCATTCAGGGTGACAATCTTTTCTGCCCGGATAAACAGCCGGTAAAGATTCGCACTGGCTCCGGTAAATTTCTCTTTCTCGTGATCTTCTCTAACATAGGCTTTCACCACCCGGATAGCAGATACATTTTCCTGTACACTGGCGTTCAGGTCATCATATTTGCGGAATGCTTCTTTGAAGTATTTCATTCCGCTGCGGATAATCAGGACCAGGAAAAATGCCAGCACACATACAGCGATCAGATAAATGCTTGCCAGCCTGGCATTGATGGTAAATGCCATGAACATGGCGATAATCAGGCTCATGGGAGCCCGCGTACACATTCTTAAAATCATCTGATATGCATTCTGAAGATTGGTCACATCCGTCGTCAGACGGGTCACCAGCCCTGCCGTGCTGTATTTGTCAATATTGGAAAAGGAAAACGTCTGAATATTATCAAACATGGCCTGCCTCAGGTTTCTCGCAAAGCCTGCAGAAGCCCTTGCTCCGTATTTTCCTCCCATCACGCCGGCAAAAAGTCCTACTCCCGCCGCAAAAATCATAAAAATACCAACCGTATATATATGTCGGATATTGCCGGTTTCCACTCCATCATCAATGATGGATGCCATCATCAGAGGAATGATCATTTCCATAATGACCTCCAGTACCATAAAGCAGGGAGTCAGGATGGATTCTTTCTTAAATTCCTTAATCTGTGACGCAAGTGTCTTTATCATTTTTCATGCACTCCTCTCTGTCCGTCTCTTCTGTTTTCTCTTCTGTGCTTTCAATTGCTAGTCTTTTTTTCAGCTGTGCCTTCAGTACCCGGACGGCCTGAAGAAATACATCCAGCTGTTCCGGCGACAGATACTCCCGCAGCCGCTCTTCCTGTTCTAAAAGAATTTCCATCTGGATCTGATGCATCCGCATACCGTTCTCTGTGAGCACAAGCTTTTTCAGCCTTGCATCCGTGCTTACTGTCTCCCTCCGGATATATCCCTTTTTCTCCATCAGCTTCAGGATATTGGTCACCGTAGACCTGGATATGCAAAATTCCGCTTCCAGATTCTTCTGAAAAATATCCCGGTCACGGTTATTGTACAGATAACCGATAATCCAGCCATGCATCATCGTCAGTTCATCCAGTCCCTTCCGGGACGAGACTGAAAGCAGATCTCTGAAAATCAGATTATTCAGCGTCTTCACTTCATATCCGATGGATCGTTCTGGCTTCATAAAATATCCCTCCAAAAAACAAGTCCGGCCGCAAATTAGTTTTATATAAAACAATTCGCTGTCGAACATATATGTTACCCTCATCATCATTTAATGTCAATGTTCTTTAAAGAAATTCACATTTTTTTCATATTTTCCCAAATAGAGCACGACGATTTCCGAAAAAAAATCAGTCACATCATTCTGATTTCTCTTAAAATGATGTGACTGACCGTTTTTTATGATCTTATCATCTTTTTTCTTAGAACTTTCCGGCCTTTGCTGCTTCTTCAATCGAAACAGCCACTGCAACCGTAGCACCTACCATCGGGTTGTTGCCCATTCCGATCAGGCCCATCATCTCTACATGAGCCGGTACGGAGGAGGAGCCTGCAAACTGTGCGTCAGAATGCATACGTCCCATGGTATCGGTCATACCATAAGAAGCAGGTCCTGCAGCCATGTTGTCCGGATGAAGTGTACGGCCTGTGCCGCCGCCGGATGCAACGGAGAAGTACTTCTTGCCCTTCTCAACGCAGTCCTTCTTGTAAGTACCTGCAACCGGATGCTGGAAACGGGTCGGGTTGGTGGAGTTCCCTGTGATGGAAACGTCAACACCCTCCTTCCACATGATGGCAACACCCTCGGTAACATCGTTTGCACCGTAGCAGTTAACCTTGGCACGCGGGCTCTCCGGGTCAACCGAATAGCATTTGCGGAATACTTCCTTAACTTCGCCTGTGTAGTAATCCATTTCCGTCTCAACGAAGGTAAAGCCGTTGATTCTGGAGATGATCTGTGCAGCGTCTTTTCCAAGTCCGTTCAGGATAACACGTAAGGGTTTCTTACGAACCTTGTTTGCCTTCTCAGCGATACCGATCGCACCCTCAGCAGCCGCGAAAGACTCATGACCGGCCAGGAAAGCAAAGCATTCGGTATCCTCTTCCAGAAGCATCTTGCCCAGATTGCCGTGTCCGAGTCCTACTTTTCTCTGATCCGCAACGGAACCGGGAATGCAGAATGCCTGAAGTCCCTCTCCGATGGCTGCAGCTGCGTCAGCAGCTCTTCTGCAGTCCTTCTTGATTGCGATGGCAGCGCCTACCGTGTAAGCCCAGCATGCATTCTCAAAGCAGATCGGCTGAATCTTCTTCACCTGCTCATATACATCCAGTCCTGCATCCTTTGTAATCTTCTCTGCCTCTTCAATAGAAGCAATTCCATAGCTGCCAAGGACAGCGTTGATCTTATCAATTCTTCTCTCATAGGATTCAAATAAAGCCATTCTTCCTTACCTCCTCAATTATTCTTCTCTCGGGTCAATGATCTTCACAGCATCTGCCACACGGCCATACTGGCCCTTTGCCTTCTCCCAGGCGGTATTCGGGTCATCGCCCTTCTTGATGAAGTCCGTCATCTTTCCGAGAGAAACGAACTGATAACCAATGATCTGATCGTCTGCGTCAAGTGCGATACCGGTCACATAGCCCTCAGCCATTTCGAGGTAACGGGGACCCTTCTTCAGGGTTCCGTACATGGTACCAACCTGAGAACGAAGTCCTTTGCCGAGGTCCTCAAGTCCGGCTCCGATCGGAAGTCCTTCCTCAGAGAATGCACTCTGAGAACGTCCGTATACAATCTGTAAGAAGAGTTCTCTCATTGCAGTATTGATAGCATCACATACAAGGTCGGTGTTGAGTGCTTCCATAACGGTTCTTCCCGGAAGAATCTCAGACGCCATAGCCGCAGAATGTGTCATACCGGAACATCCGATGGTCTCAACCAGCGCTTCCTGGATGATACCCTCTTTTACATTCAGGGTCAGCTTGCATGCACCCTGCTGAGGAGCACACCAGCCAATGCCATGTGTCAGACCGGAGATATCTGCCACATCTTTTGCCTTAACCCATTTAGCTTCTTCCGGGATCGGTGCAGCGCCATGATTAACGCCCTGTGCTACCGTACACATTTTCTCTACTTCATGTGAATAAATCATTTTAAAACTCCTTCCATATGTAAGTTTAATAATATGACGGGCGGCCTGTCCGCCCGTATGGATCATAAAATACATATCTCCATACCTTTTGTTATTTTCTCACAAACTCTTCTTTTCGTCCAGCTTTTTTGAAAAAAAATACAAAGATTCATGAAAAAAATTCCGAAAAATGTCCCCTTTAAAATTCTTTCTTCTCGTACACCTTCAATGACAGATGATAGGATATGAGGTAAAGCACTGCAGCCAATGCTGCCGCCAGAGCACACAGAACAAACACATTTCCCGAAGTTACTGATATATTTTCCAGCTGCGGAAACAGTCGAAAAAGTAAAGAAAATCCAACCGTAGGGATCAATACCACCGCCATCATGACATAACGGGCCTTGTCTGCCCCAAAACGGTAAACCGCCGGAAGCGTAAAGCTGAAAATATAGAAATAGACAAAAAATACAACCAGAGAGGAAACGACCGCTTCCTGTACGCCTGAGGAGTCAAACAGCACACAGATCAGAAGATTCAGCAGAATACTCAGGATCTCAGCAGCTGCCCCCATAAGAAGCAGCAGCAGATACTTGGCTTTCACAATATCCCGCTTGCGAATGGGAAGTGTCAGCGCGTAGCGCTCCCACTTGTTCTTTTCATCAATACTCATGCAGCTTATCACCAGCGACATGCAGGCAAACACAAGAAAAAAGCATACAAGACTTGGTGAACGAAGCACCACAGCCATCACGGACATAAAAAGAAGAATAAAGGCCATCTGCTTCATATAGCCGCGGATACAGTATAAATCTTTCATCAGAAGACTTCTCATAATAATCTCCCCCTCACATAGAATAAAATAATATCCTCAAGCGAAACCGGATCCACCACACAGTCCGGATATCTGCGTATAAATTCCTTCCGGTCTTTTATCAGAATCTCCTCCTCAAAGGCATTTTCCCGTTCCGCCACAAAGCAGGAAGAATCCAGCGTTTCCCGCTCCTTTTTTCCGCATTTTAAAATTCCGTAAAGATACAGAAGATCATCCTTATTTTCCGAAAAAATGATCTCTCCGTTTTTCAAAAACGTGATATAATCCGCAATTTTTTCCAGATCACTGGTGATATGGCTGGAAATCAGCATGGAATGCTCCTCGTCCTGCATAAATTCCAGAAACAGATCCAGGATCTCATCCCGGATCACCGGATCCAGCCCACTGGTAGCTTCATCCATAATGAGAAGCTTTGCATGATGGGAAAGAGCCACTCCGATGGAAAGCTTCATTTTCATTCCCCTGGAGTAATCCTTAATGTGCTGATCCTCCGGAAGGCCGAAGCGCTCCATCAGCCGGTCAAACTGCTCCATATCCCACTTCCGGTACAGTCCCGGCATGATCCTTCGGATCCCGCGGATGTCCATCTCCTCCGGGAAGCTGCAGCCGTCAAACACTACACCAAGCTCTTCCTTTACAGCCACCTCATCCTCGGAAAGCTTTTTTCCCTCAATGAAAATTTCACCCGCATCTGTGTGGATCAGCCCAAGCACAGATTTGATCAGTGTCGTCTTGCCCGCGCCGTTCTCTCCGATCAGTCCCATGACACAGCCCTTCGGCACCTGAAAATCTATATGATTCAGACAAAATCTGTGATACTGCTTGGTAACTCCCCGCATCTCAATTGCATATTCCATATCTATACCTCCTCGTACAGCATTTGTATGATATCTGCCATTTCCTCCATGGTGATTCCGCTTCCCCGGGCGATATCCACCGCCTTCTGCAGATATTCCTCCACCAGACGGAACTGCTCTTCCTTCAGAATCTCATGGTTGCTTCCTGCCACAAAGCTTCCTTTTCCGACAACGGTTGAAATAAATCCGTCCCGCTCCAGTTCTTCATATGCGCGCTTTGTTGTGATCACACTGATATGGAGCTCCTTCGCCAGAAGCCGCATGGACGGAAGGGCGTCCCCCTCCTTCAGCTCCCCATTCATAATCAGGCTCTTTATCTGAGATGTAATCTGTTCATAAATAGGTTTACCATTAGAATTACTGATAATAATGTCCATATTCTCACACCTGCCATTCTCCTTCCCTGTTCACATGTTCCGGAATTGTTATCTTTTTTATTATTGTATATATTCATTATATACAATATTACACATCTGTCAATAGAGATTAAAAAAGTCCTTTCAAAACGAAGAATCGCCAGAACCGGCCTTTGCCGGAACTGACGATTCCCAATAACAAAGTGATGTTACATGATCATTTCTTTCCAAATACGATAAACAGAATCGCACTGACCCCCATCAAAAACGGATAAAACAAATATGGAATAATCGCAAACGGCGTAAGTCCGGTAAGGCTTGCCGCAGATAAAAGCTGCGCACCGTAAGGGATCAGTCCCTGTCCCACCGATGTAAAAATATCCAGCAGGGAGGCGGACCGCTTCGGATCCACATCGAATTCCTCACTGATCTCCTTTACGATAGGACCTGCCATAACGATGGCTACCGTATTATTGGCAGTTGCCATATCCACCAGAAGGGACAGGCCCGCAACCCCCAGCTGTGCACCCTTCTTCGTATGCAGCTTTCCTTTGATCAGCTCCAGCAGGAACTGGATTCCTCCGTACTCCTTTACCAGAGATACAATGCAGGCGACAATGAGAGAAATCACTGTGATATCATACATGGAAGTAACTCCGTCCCCCATCACCCGGAACACATCCGTAAGAGCGATGGCACCGGTTCCCACACCCACAGCCAAAGATACCACAATTCCGCTGATCAGTACAAGAAACACGTTAAATCCGATGAGTGCCCCCACCAGTACGATCAGATATGGGATTACCCGCAGAATGTTATACTCGAAATCCCCATCCATGCGATACATTCCATTCCTGGTCAGGAAAAAGAACAGAACCATCGTCACTGCCGCTGCCGGAAGGACAATCAGAAAATTAGCCTTAAACTTGTCCTTCATCTCGCACCCCTGCGTTTTCACGGCGGCGATGGTTGTATCCGAGATCATAGACAGATTATCTCCAAACATGGCGCCGCACACTACCGCACCGATACAGATCTCCATGGCAAAGCCGGTCTTCTCGCTGATTCCTGCGGCAATGGGCGCCAGCGCAGCAATCGTTCCCATGGATGTTCCCATGGAGACAGAAATAAAGCAGCCGATCAGGAAAAGCCCTACTACCGCAATTCCCGACGGAAGCACCGACAAGCCAAGATTCACCGTACTTTCCACACCTCCGGCCGCTTTCACCGCGCCGGAAAATGCTCCCGCAGCGAGAAAAATCAGAATCATGGTTATGATATTCTCGTCCCCCGCGCCTTTTGAGATCACACGGATCTTTTCTTCAAAAGTAAGACTTCGGTTCTGAAAAAAAGCTGCCGTCAGTGCAATCAAAAATCCTACGATAGCAGGCATACTGTAAAAATCCTGAAAGACAATGCCCGCTCCCAAAAAAATCACAAGAAAGATTCCGATCGGCAGTAATGCCGCCGCTCTTCCCTTCTTCTCCTTCTGTTCCATGTCATGCTCCCCTCAGATATATTTTATACACTGACGGTATTATACCACGATTCTTCTCTCAATACAAACACTGCGGCCCCTGTTTATAAATGACCTTCTGTAAATGACAGGCCTACACTGACATGCGCATCAGCTCCCGAAAAGACCAGGCCATTCCGGCAGCAAGAAACAGCACCAGCATTCCCATCCATCCTGCAGGCGGCAGTGCTTCCAGAATCCGCCAGGCAAGAATCGCTGCTTTCCTGGCCGGCCCATCCGGACCAGTCTCTTTTAGAGCGGCTGCTTTCGGCAGCACAAAGCATACAAACATCCAAAGGGCCCATAGGATCCAGTAGGCCTTCTGTCCGAACCGGACCATGAGCACGCCAAAGAGTATTCCGGCTGCCGTAAGCACCACCGCGCCCCAAAGCAATACAACCGGGCGAAAAAAATCCTCAAGAAGCTCAAGATTTCCGACTTCGTGAAAGCTGATCCGGTAGAGCCATCCTTCCAGAGCATGCAGAAGCACAAGAAAAAGTGCACCTGTACATGCCACACCGCATTCAGACACACAATAAGAGACAAGGAAACTTTTTCTTGTTCTCCCAAAATACACGGCATCCAAAAATGCACGAGGCAGGCTGTACAGATTATCAAACAGGAACCAGAAGCTCATCACAAGAAGAGCCAGAAGACTTCCGAGATTCACAGCATCTTCTCTTGTTTTTCCGGTCATAACCGTACATATGGTTAATCCCAGGAAAAAAAAGCCAAGGCCGAAAAAAAGCAGATTCCGAAGCCGTTTTTCTTTCAGCCTCAGCTGTATTTTCATCATCTGCATCACCGTTCTTCCCCCTTTTTCCATTTCTTTTTTCCTCTCAAACCGATCCTGTCACAGGCTCATTCACGCACTTCGTACCGCATGACGATACACCAGGCTGCAAAGATTCCGGTGAAATACAGGATCAGGGCAATCATAAGCAGCTGAATCAGCAGCCAAAGGACATTCCCCGAAAAGAACAGCTGCCAGAAGCCGCTGTAATTTCGTGACGTGAGAACAACAAAAGAGCCAAGAACCGCCGAGACAGCGACAATCGCCACCGCTCCTTTGGAACTGAATTTCAGCTGCAGAGCGCCGAATATTTCTCCCATCCCTCCCGATGCGATCATGCCGGCTGCAATCATTAACAGCCGCTCTCCCACTGCCTGCCCCGCCGCATGGCCGGGGATTCCCGACAAAAAGCCAAGAAACAGAGCTGCCGCAATACATAATACCTTAAAGACCTGAACCGAAACAAAAAAATGCTTTCTCGTACACCCAAAGGACAACAGCAGATTCAGATAGATCCGATACAGGCAGGAAATGAGGATCATAAAATTACAAAATCCGACAAGCAGACAGAACTCCAGGAAGGTCTCCAGACGTTCTGTCACAGACACGTCATTCAGAAAGGTTACAAGCATACCTGCCAGAAATGTGATCACGAACGATTCCAGCAAAAGACCTCCGAAGGTCTTCATCATTTTCCCATAAATCCGCACGTCTACGTCAGCTCCTCTCCGCACATGGCAACAAACAGCTTCTGAAGATTCACCGATTGAACCGTCAGATCTGCGCCCGGATCCGGCAGCTCCTGCGGTTTCAGAAGAAGCATCGCCCCGGCTCCTCTTCCCAGCATCTCCCGGCAAAGCACCGTATGCTCCCTGGATGCAGCTTCCACATCATCCTTCCTTCCGCTGATATAGATACATCGATCCAGCAGTTCCTGCGTATTTTCCTTCAGAAGAAGGCTGCCGTCCTTCATGATCAGAACCTCCTCCATCAGATTCTCCATTTCACCGATAATATGCGTGGATATCACAAAGGTTCTTCCGGTTGTTTCATATTCCTCAAGAAGCAGACGGTAAAACTGTTCTCTTGCCACCACATCCAGTCCCGCCACCGGTTCGTCCAGAAAGGTATATTCGGCCTTACTGGCCATAGCAACAAGAATCGATACCATGGAAAGCATCCCCTTGGACAGCTTTTCGATCTTTTTCCCGGTATCCAGGCCGAAACGCACAGCGAGCTCCTCTGCCATGGCTTTATCCCAGCCGGGAAGATACATCCCTGCAAGTTTCAGATATTCTTTGACCTTCATATGGGTTCCTCCCAGACCGGAAGCCGGATTTAATTCCCTGGAAAAGCAGATCCGGTTCAGTGCTGCCTGATTCTCCCATACCGGCTGCCCGTCCAGAAGCACTTCTCCGTAAGACGCGGGATTCTGCGCGGAAAGGATGGAAAGCAGCGTCGTTTTTCCTGCCCCGTTCCTCCCGATCAGTCCATAAATCTTTCCTTTTTCAAGGGTCAGGTCCACTCCCTTTAAGACCTCCCTGCTTCCATAATGCTTCCCGATTCCCCTGCAGCAAATACCCTCCTTACACACATTATTTTGCACATCCATTCGTTCTTCCATAGTCTCCTCCTCATCGCTCCTGAAACAGCATCTCCTTCAGCTCCTCTTTTGTGATCCCGAGTCTTCGGGCTTCACACAAGAGGGCACTCACATAATCCCGGTAAAAGCTCTCTTTTCGCTTTGCACGGATCTTCTCCTTCGCTCCCCGGTCAACAAACATACCGATTCCCCGTTTTTTATACAGGATCCCCTCATCCACCAGAAGATTCACTCCCTTGGCAGCAGTGGCCGGATTAATCGAATACAGCTTTGCCAGCTCATTCGTACTTGGCACCCGCTCTTCCTCCAGAATAATATCTCTTAAAATATCATTCTCTATCATCTCGTGAATCTGAATATATATGGACTTCTCCTGAGTCAGTATCTGATGCATCTTTCTTCCCCCGTTTCCGCTCACGGTCACATGGTTCATTACTTATGTAATTAACCATATCACCTTTTCGATATTCCGTCAACATGATGTTTCTGAATTACAGACAGAAAAAAGAGGGCATTTCCTTAAAGTCATCACCAGACTTCTGAAATACCCTCTCTTCGCCTTTATTTAAACTTCAAACGGATACCACACACCCCATTCTGCCCTGAGCGCATCCATGAGACGCATTACCTCCAGCGTCTCTTCATGGGGGATCTCCTCACACTCGATCCGGCCTTCCTGCACAGCCCTTATGGCTGACAGCACCTCATATTCATATCCCGTAATCTGCCGGGGTACCGTATACCGGGCCAGCTCCTGATCTTTGGTATCGCATACCCGGATACACTGGGGATTATTAATATTGTCTACAACCATATACCCCTTATCCCCGGAAATGATGCCCATCCGGTCTGTACGTGCCATCATGGAGCTGTTCAGAACCGCCATCCTTCCGTCCTCATACAGGAAAGTGATGCTGTTCTGGGCATCCACTCCCCGGTCCGTCAGTATGGCCGCGGAACGGATCTCCCGGATATTGGTTCCGAATACCATCCGGGCAAACGTAATGGGATAAATTCCCACGTCCAGCAGGGCCCCTCCTGCCAGAGCAGGATCCACAAGACGAGGTTTGTCTGAAATGACATACCCCAGATTGGCAGTCAGCATATAAGGGGTTCCTATGATCTGGCTGTTCAGAATTTCTTCCATCATCCGGCGTGACGGCATATATCTGGTCCAGATTGCTTCCGTAAGAAGCAGCTTCCTTTCTTCTGCCATGGCAAGAATTTCTTCTGCCTGAGCGGCATTGGCTGTAAATGCCTTTTCACAGAGAACATGCTTCCCGTGTAAAAGACAGAGCTTCACGTGCTCTGCA
>JALERW010000096.1 GCA_022763925.1 Lachnospiraceae bacterium | reverse complement strand
TTCTATGTGATCCTGATCGTCTGCACCGGAATTATCAGCTCCTTTTATTTCATTTACTGGTTCTACAAAAACCTTTTCACGGATGAAGGCTATCTGATGCATACTCTCCCTGTGCCCTCCTGGCAGCATATTGTCTCCAAGTTCACCGGTATGCTTCTCTGGGAAGTGATCGATGCTTCAGTCATCCTCCTCTGTCTGACCCTGCTCATAACCTCCGATGCCAGCTACGTTCTGATGATCCCGGTCTATACCCGAAGGCTTCTGCAGCAGATAGCAGCAGACCTTCAGACAACAGTCCCGATCCTGATACTGGTTTCTCTTCTGATCTTCATCCTTCAGATGCTGGCCAGAGGGCTGAGCGCGTTCTTTTGTATCACGTTGGGACAGCTGTTTAACCGGCATCGGGTACTGTCCGCCTTTCTTTCTTATATTGTGTTCAGCATTGTGATTTCTGTGCTGTCTGCGGCTCTTCTGTCTGCCACCGGATATGACACGGCCTTCGCAGATACCACACAGGCGATGCACATGGCCACCGCATGGGAGATCATCGGCGACCTTGCACTGGCCCTCCTGTGCTTCTTCGGGACAAATTACCTGATGAAACGGAGGCTTAACCTGGAATGATTCCGGATGCTATGCCACGTCCAGCTTCATATCACCAAATTTGATCCATCCTTTCTTTCGCATCAGCTCCGATACTCCGAGGGAGATCAGAGCCGGAAGAAGGAAATGCATCAATGCAATCTCCGCCAGTACCAGACCGGGGGCCATGGTCTCTGTCATGACCTGATAGGTCATGATCTGACCGACCAGACCGGCAGTTCCCATACCGGATCCGGTGGCGTTGCTGGTCATGTGAAATACCAGAGTGCTCATCGGTCCGAGAACGGCACTGGAGATAATCGCCGGAAGCCAGATGATCGGCTTTCTCACAATATTCGGCACCTGTAGCATGGAGGTTCCCACCCCCTGCGCCAGAAGACCTCCCACCTTATTCTCACGGTAGCTTGCCACGGCAAAGCCTACCATATTACAGCAGCAGCCCACAACCGCAGCTCCAGCCGCCAGTCCTGAGAGATTCAGAATAATGCCCAGGGCTGCCGAACTGATGGGCAGCGTAAGGATCATCCCCATCAGGACAGAAACTACGATTCCCATAAGGAACGGCTGCTGTTCGGTTCCCCAGTTGATCACTGCTCCCAGCTGAGTCATCAGCCGTGTGATCGGAGGCCCCACGATCAACCCAACGGCTGATCCGGATACGATCGTCACAAACGGAGTCACAAGCAGATCGATCTTGGTCCTTCCTGCAACCAGATGGCCCACTTCGATTCCAACCAGCGCTGCAATAAACGCGCCGAGAGGCTCTCCCGGTCCCGCAAGCATAACAACACCGCCTTCACCGATCAGCGTTCCCGCGAGAATTTTGGAAGCATATCCTCCTACCATTCCAGCGGTTGCCGAAGACAGCACGACATACACGGGCTCCTTGAATTTGTAGGCAACACCGACGCCGATTCCGGCGCTGGTCATAATGGAAGCCACTTTTCCAAACAGATACAGCGTATCTCCTGCGCCGCCTCCTATGAGCTGGCCGATCTGCTGAATAATTGTTCCGATAATCAGTGTTGCAAACAGTCCCAGAGCCATTCCGCTCAGCCCGTCAATAAAAATATGATTCAGTATTTTTTTCAATTTTTCCATGACAGCTATCTCCTTTTATCTTTTCAGAATCTCCTCACACAAAAAGCGGACTATATGGCCGCCGCGCAGCTGTATAGTCCGCTGTCTTGTCATCAAAAAGAAGATATCACGCTTTCTCCTTTTTATCAAGTACCAAATATCCTTTTTCTCCCAGCTTTTGTTCGATTCTGTCCAGATACTCTTCCTTTTCGGCCACTATCGTATGATAATGGACGCCATAGGTCAGCTCGTTCAGCGGCCGGGTCTGATTTTCCGAAAGCCGCTTCACAAATTCATCCGCATCCTGACGATTGGAAATAATAAGATCTACCGTAATCTGCCCGTAGATTTCATGCTCCACAACCACGTCCAGAACCTTTCCTCCATAATCCACAATCGTGTAAAGTTCATCCCGGATCTGATCGTTGCTGTGCTTTACATGCACCGTCCGCTTATAATTCCTTTCCACCGTATGGGCATCATACAGAATATAGCCCTTATTTGTGGAGAGTATATTCTTATTTACCGCCCGAAGAAGTGCAATATCCTGTACAATCACCTGGCGGCTCACAAGAAACCGTTTTGCCAGCTCCGTTCCGGACAGAGGCTTTCTGCTTTCCTTCAGAAGTTCTATGATCTGTGCTCTTCTTGTCTCTCCGTCCATACTGCCGCCTCCTAATGATGGAACAGCCGGATACCGGTAAAGCACATAGCCATTCCGTATTTATTGCAGGTCTCGATTACATTGTCATCACGGATGGAACCGCCCGGCTGAGCGACATACTGCACCCCGCTCTTATGCGCGCGCTCAATATTATCTCCAAAAGGGAAAAACGCATCGGAACCGAGAGCTACGCCCTGCATCTGATCCAGCCATGCGCGCTTTTCCTCCCGGGTAAATACCGGCGGCTTCACCTTAAAGGTATTCTCCCATGCTCCATCCGCCAGAACGTCCATATAATCCTCTCCGATATAAAGATCAATGGCATTGTCCCGGTCTGCGCGTCCGATCCGGTCAATAAATGGAAGCTCCAGCACCTGAGGAGCCTGACGAAGGTACCAGTTGTCGGCCTTGCTTCCGGCCAGACGGGTACAATGAATTCGGGACTGCTGCCCGGCGCCGATGCCGATCGCCTGTCCATCCTTTACATAGCATACCGAGTTGGACTGTGTATATTTCAGAGTGATCATGGCGATTGTCAGATCAATCTTTGCCTTTTCCGGTATTTCCTTATTTTCAGTCACCACATTGGAGAAGAAATCTGCGTCAATGTTCAGCTCATTTCTTCCCTGTTCAAAGGTGATTCCATACACCTGCTTGCGCTCCAGGGGAGCCGGCTGATAATCCGGATCGATCTGAATGATATTATAATTTCCTTTTTTCTTTCCCTTCAGAATCTCCAGAGCCTCCGGCTCATAGCCGGGAGCAATGACACCGTCCGATACTTCTCTCTTGATGATCCGTGCCGTGGAAACATCGCAGACATCAGACAGGGAAATAAAATCACCAAAGGAAGACATCCGGTCCGCTCCTCTGGCTCTTGCATAAGCACAGGCAAGGGGAGAAAGCTCGCCCAGGTCATCTACCCAGTAGATCTTCGCCTCCACCTCAGACAGAGGAAGACCGACTGCAGCACCTGCAGGAGATACATGCTTAAAGGACGTGGCTGCCGGAAGTCCGGTGGCTTTCTTCAGCTCCTTTACCAGCTGCCAGCCGTTAAAGGCATCCAGGAAATTGATATATCCCGGTCTGCCGCAAAGCACCTGAATAGGCAGTTCTCCGCTCTCCATATAAATGCGGGACGGTTTCTGGTTCGGGTTACATCCATATTTCAATTCCAGTTCTTTCATCTTATGAATATCCTCCTGTTTTTGTTATTTATTCTTATTAACAATTCTGGATTCATAGGTTCCCGTTGCGATATCGATGTAGCGCACAAACAGAGATACCTTATTTTCCTCATTCAGGCTGTCCCAGAGAAGTGCGGCAAAGGCATCTATATCATCCGGGATCTCCACAAGCCTGGGCTCTCCCTCGAAGCTGGGCAGCGGATTCCCGTCGCACTTATAGGTATGGATAAAATGTCCTTCCCCGGCCGGACAGTTATTATAAGCAAAGGTATAACGATTGCAGGCATCCGGATTGCCGTTGTTGCTCTTTAAAATGGACATGGCATAATTGTAGTGTCCGTTCTCAATATGCATGATTCCGGAAATTCTTGGAGTATAGTTGGGCGCATCCGGCTCAAATTCTCTCGTGCGCAGCGCCTGTTCAAAGGTCTGCTGGCGGTCCATCAGTTCATAGATCGTATCGGTCTGATCCCCGTTGGTAACGATCGTCTTGTTGCCAAGCACCCGTACCGGAGCATAAATGATCAGACTGGGATCCTGCAGTTTGGAAGGGTCAAAGGCCTGTGTACGGATTCCTTCCCCGTCCTCCACAAACACGCGGTTTCTGCTGTTCTCGCTTCTTCCCATAATAAAGTAGGCGGTTACTGCCTTTGTGCCGTCCTCGGACCTTCCGATGATGATTCCTCTTCCGGGATAGGAATTTTCCTTCAGTTCTTTTTCAATGGATATTGCTTCCATGCTGTTCCTCCTCTTTTCGTATATCTTTTCCCTTATGCCTTGTATAACCTTGTTTCTAATTGCATTCTAACATTCCTTGAAGCTTTTTACAACGCTCCTCCCGCAGAGGATACTATAAAATTATTCTCTGTTCTTTTATTAGCATTTCTTATAAATCCATCTGTGATCAAAACAGCCCTGCGGCCTGCAGCAGAAAAAATGCCGGCTGCATCCGGCAGCCGGCAAGCGGTATCTTTAATTACAGCTTACGATTCCTTTCTCCCCGTCAATACTTACGATCGCCCCGGATTTCAGAATCTGGGTCGCGTGAGCTGCCTCCAGAATCACCGGAATGTCCAGGCTCAGTCCCACAATGGCAGCGTGAGAATTCACGCCTCCCTTTTCCACGATAATACCGGAACAGCTTTTGATCTGAGGAAGCATATCATTACTGGTCTCAGGGACAACAATAATATCCCCTGTTTTGTAAAGAGTCTTAAGTTCCTCCGCCGACTCACATACACACAAACCGGCAGTCGCCTTCTTGTTGGAAATCCCCTTTCCAGTCAGGAGAATATGCCCCACCACGTGTACCTTGATCATATTGGTGGTTCCGGATATTCCAAGCGGCACACCTGCCGTGATGACCGTCAGCTCTCCCTGCTTCACAATGCCGCCTTTTTCTGCTGCATCCACCGCACAGTCAAACAGTTCATCCGCTGTGGTCTTCTCCGGAATCTGAAAAGGATATACACCCCAAGAAAGATTCATCTGGCGGCACACATTTTCATAAGGAGTGCATCCCACGATGGGACAGGCAGGACGGTATTTGGAAAGCATACGGGCCGTTTTTCCGGATTTGGTCACAGTCACAATAGCTGACGCCTTTAAATCTGCTGCCGTAGTACAGGTGGCGTGAGAAATCGCATTGGTCACATCCGGATTGGCCGGAATCTCCCTCTTTCTCAAAAGCGCCGCATAATCAATGGACTCCTCTGTGCGCTCAGCTATCTTCACCATCGTGCGCAGAGCCTCAATGGGATACAGACCTGCTGCGGTCTCTCCGGACAGCATGATCGCGCTGGTTCCGTCATAGATCGCATTGGCAACATCCGTAGCCTCCGCCCGCGTAGGTCTCGGATTCTTGATCATGGAATCCAGCATCTGCGTAGCCGTGATGACCTGCTTTCCGGCATTATATACCTTATGAATGATCATTTTCTGGATGATCGGGACTTCTTCCATGGGAATTTCAACCCCCATATCTCCCCTGGCTACCATGATGCCGTCAGATACCCGGATGATTTCGTCAATGTTCTGAACCCCCTGCATATTCTCAATCTTGGCTATAATATTGATGGAGTCGCAGCCCTTTTCATGAAAAATCTTTCGGATCTGCAGAATATCATCCGCACATCTGGTAAAGGATGCCGCAATAAAATCAAAGCCCTGTTCAATGCCAAAGACAATATCATCGTAATCCTTTTCACTTATAAACGGCATGGAAAGGCAGGTTCCCGGAACATTCACACCCTTCTTATCCGATACATAGCCTTCGTTCTGTACACGGCAGATAATATCCTTTTCCGTTACATTCAATACCGTCAG
Source organism: Lachnospiraceae bacterium (assembly GCA_022763925.1). Taxonomy (GTDB): domain Bacteria; phylum Bacillota; class Clostridia; order Lachnospirales; family Lachnospiraceae; genus JAGTTR01. Next base: position 458 of record JALERW010000096.1, on the reverse strand, counting down.
TTCTACCAGACCGTCATCAATAAGAACGCGTCCGCCCGCCTGGATATCCTTTACCAGATCCCTGTAGGTAATGCTTACACGCTCAGAAGTTCCTTCCACCTCATCAACCGTAAGGGTAAAGGTCTGCCCCTTCTTCAGCAGAACCTTCTTATCCTTAAAGGTTCCCAGGCGGATTTCCGGCCCTTTGGTATCCAGAAGCGCTGCCACCGGAAGTCCGAGCTCCTTTCGGATCCGTTTCACGCGTTCCAGCTTGCGCAGCTGTTCCTCGTGATCTCCGTGGGAAAAATTGAAACGGGCCACATTCATACCTTCCAGCATAAGCTGTCTTACAATTTCATCATCTTCGGTAGCCGGACCGAGTGTACATATAATCTTTGTCTTTCTCATCGTCAAACTCCTTCTGCTGCTGTTTTTCCTTTCTTTAGGAAAGGAAATGCCTGTTTGTAATTGTCATAAAT
>JALERW010000093.1 GCA_022763925.1 Lachnospiraceae bacterium | reverse complement strand
CTGATGAGGTTATCAGACGTAAAGTTGGTAAGACTGGTAAGAAATAAATAAGGAGAGTGTGAAAATGGTTAGTAAGGAATCAAGAGCGAAAGTTCGCGTAAATAAACATAGAAAATTACGTAATCGTTTCAGCGGCACTGCTGAAAGACCGCGTTTAGCTGTGTTTAGAAGCAATAATCATATGTATGCTCAGATCATTGACGATACGGTTGGAAATACTCTCGTTTCAGCATCCACCCTTCAGAGCGAGGTAAAGGCTGAACTGGAAAAGACCAACAACGTTGAGGCAGCAGCATACCTTGGAACAGTCATTGCAAAGAGGGCTCTGGAAAAAGGCATCACAACCGTTGTCTTTGACAGAGGCGGCTTTATTTACCAGGGCAAGATCAAGGCTCTGGCTGATGCAGCCAGAGAAGCTGGTCTTAATTTCTAGGTGAAGGAGGAGAAAACAGATGAGACATGAGATTATTGACGCCAGCCAGCTGGAGTTACAGGATAAGGTTGTTACTATCAAGCGTGTAACCAAGGTTGTTAAGGGCGGTCGTAACATGCGCTTCACCGCTCTGGTAGTAGTAGGTGACGGACAGGGCCACGTTGGTGTCGGCCTTGGAAAGGCTGCAGAAATTCCGGAAGCTATCCGCAAGGGAAAAGAGGATGCAGCAAAGAAGCTCATTACAGTGAGCCTGGATGAGAACAACAGTATTACCCATGACTTTATCGGAAAATTCGGAAGTGCTTCCGTTCTTCTTAAGAGAGCTCCCGAAGGTACCGGTATCATCGCCGGCGGTCCGGCTCGTGCGGTTATTGAGCTTGCAGGCATCAAGAATATCCGTACAAAGTCCTTAGGCTCCAATAACAAGCAGAACGTAGTTCTGGCAACCGTAGAGGGACTGCGTCAGCTTAAGACTCCGGAGGAAGTTGCCAGACTTCGCGGAAAATCTGTTGAAGAGATTTTAGGCTAAGGAGGAAGAGCAAAATGGCAGATAAAATTAAAGTCACATTAGTGAAGTCCCCGATCGGTGCTGTTCCGAAGGCAAGAGCAACCGTAGAAGCACTGGGACTGAAGAAAATCAATGCAACCAATATTTTACCGAATACCGATGCAACCAAGGGCATGATCCAGAAGGTAAGACATCTGGTAAAGGTTGAAGAGATTTAATCGAGCAAAATAGATAAGGAGGTGTCACGATGGATTTATCAAACTTAAGACCGGCTGACGGTTCCAAACAGAGTGATAATTTCAGAAGAGGCCGTGGACATGGTTCAGGAAATGGCAAGACAGCCGGCAAAGGTCACAAAGGTCAGAAGGCTCGTTCCGGAGCAAAGAGACCTGGCTTTGAAGGTGGTCAGATGCCTTTATACAGAAGAATTCCTAAGAGAGGTTTCACAAACAGAAATACTCTTGAGATCGTAGGAGTCAATGTGAGCGCACTGGAGAGATTTGACAATGATGCTGTTGTAACCGTGGAGACACTGGTTGAGGCAGGAATTGTTAAGAACCCCAGAGACGGCGTTAAAATTCTTGGAAATGGAGACTTAACCAAAAAGCTTACCGTTCAGGCAAATGCTTTCAGTGCTGGAGCAGCTGCTAAGATCGAGGCTCTCGGTGGAAAAGCAGAGGTGATCTAATGCTTAATACACTCCGGAATGCATTTAAGATCAAGGATATCCGTCAGAAGATGTTCTTTACCTTCTTAATGCTGATTGTGATCAGAATCGGTTCTCAGATACCGGTTCCTGGAGTTAACAGAGGCTATTTCGCTGCATGGTTCGCACAGCAGTCCGGTGATGCGTTCAATTTCTTTGACGCATTCACCGGCGGCTCTTTTACATCCATGTCGATTTTCGCATTGAACATCAGCCCGTATATCACATCCTCCATCATCATCCAGCTTCTGACTATTGCAATTCCTAAGCTGGAAGAGATGCAGAAGGAAGAGGACGGAAGACAGAAGATCAACAAGATTACCCGTTATACGACGGTTCTGCTTGCCTTCATCGAAGGAACAGCGATGACCATCGGCTTTGGCAACAAGGGACTCCTTCAGGAGTTCAATTTCGTAAACTGTGCAACCGTGGTAATTGCCTGGATTGCCGGCTCCACCTTCCTGATGTGGATCGGCGAACGCATTACCGAAAAAGGAATCGGCAACGGAATTTCCATTGTCCTGCTGATCAACATTCTTTCCCGTGTACCCAATGATTTCGGCACCCTGTTTAAACAGTTTGTGTTCGGAAGAAATGTAGCAGTCGGTGTTCTGGCAGCGGTGATTATTATTGCCGTTGTTCTGGCTGTAGTGGTTATGGTTATTTTTCTTCAGGATGGCGTGCGGAAGATTCCCGTACAGTATTCCAAGAAGATGCAGGGAAGAAAGATGGTGGGCGGTCAGGCCTCTCATATTCCGCTGAAGATTAATACCGCAGGAGTTATCCCCGTAATTTTTGCATCCTCCCTGATGCAGTTCCCCGGAATTATCGCAAGCTTTGCAGGCGCAGATGGTGGAAACGGAATCGGCGGACATATCCTGAAGGCATTGAGCTCCAGTAACTGGTGTAATCCGAAGCAGCCGGTTTACAGTCTCGGACTGCTGGTTTACATCGCACTCGTTGTATTTTTTGCATATTTCTACACTTCCATCACCTTTAATCCGATTGAAGTGGCAGACAATATCAAAAAGCAGGGCGGTTTCATTCCCGGCATCCGTCCGGGCAAGCCTACAACAGATTATCTGACAGGTATCCTGAATTACACCATCTTTATCGGTGCAGCGGGCCTGGTGATTATCGTTGTGATTCCGTTCATTTTCAATGGGGTATTCAATGCGAGCGTTTCCTTCGGAGGAACCTCGATCATCATTATCGTAGGCGTAATCCTGGAGACACTCAAGCAGATTGAATCCAGTATACCGGAATATTACTATTCTAATAAAAAATCCATCTTCGGTTAAGGAAGATGTGAAAAAGGGACAGTCCCCTTTCTGTGAAAAGGGACAGTCCCCTTTTTTCTTTCGGATTCTGCTTTCTGCATATGAAAAAAATGAAGAAACTATTCCTTAATGGAAAAAAATAGGTTATAATGTTCACGAAAGCATTGAGCAGTGCGGTGGATGAGAACAAGGGCTGCATTGTGCTTGCACAAAAGCAGACATTGTTGGCAGACACCATAGGGCGAAAGCCCGTGACCGAGATGGAGCGAAGCGGAATCGAGGTTGCACTGCGAAAAAAGCAGTGTGTAGTTGCACTGCGAAAAAGCGGTGCGAAGGCGAAGCCGAGGCAGCACTGCGAAAAAGCATTGAGCAGGCGCACTGCAGACGGGTGATAAAACTGTATGGGAGGAAATGTTTTATGAAGATTATTATGTTAGGCGCTCCTGGAGCGGGAAAAGGCACACAGGCGAAGATGATCGCAGACAAATACGGAATTCCGCATATTTCCACAGGAGATATTTTCCGTGCGAATATTAAGAACGGAACCGAGCTCGGAAAGAAAGCAAAGACGTATATGGATCAGGGACTGCTTGTTCCGGATGAACTGGTAGTTGATCTGGTGGCAGACCGGGTAGTACAGGATGACTGTAAGAACGGATACGTTCTGGATGGTTTCCCGAGAACCATTCCTCAGGCAGAGGCACTGGATGCGGCTCTTGGAAAAATGGGTGCAAAAATTGATTTTGCCATTGATGTGGACGTACCGGATGAGAATATCATTACCCGTATGTCCGGCAGAAGAGCATGTGTAGCCTGCGGAGCAACCTATCATATTGTAAATATACCTACCAAGGTAGAAGGAATCTGTGACAGATGCGGAGCAGAGCTGATCCTTCGGGATGACGATAAGCCGGAAACGGTGAAGAAGCGTCTTGCCGTTTATCATGAGCAGACACAGCCGCTGATCGATTATTATACGAAGCAGGGCTGTCTGGTGGATGTGGACGGAACACAGGATATGGCCGATGTATTTGCCGCAATTGTCAAAATATTAGGAGCATAGGCAAAATGTCAGTATCAATTAAATCAACCAGAGAGATTGAACTCATGAAGGAAGCCGGACGGCTTCTTGAGATTACTCATAAGGAAATGGAAAAGGCTTTGAAGCCGGGGATGTCCACGATGGATATTAACCGGATCGGCGAGGAAGTGATACGAAGCTACGGCTGTATCCCGTCTTTTCTGAATTATAATGGATATCCTGCTTCCATCTGCGTTTCCGTGAATGATGAAGTGGTGCACGGAATACCGGACAAGAACCATATCATCCGTGAAGGGGATATCGTAAGCCTGGATGCGGGCCTGATCTACAAGGGCTATCATTCCGATGCCGCCAGAACCCACGCGGTGGGCGAGGTGAGTCCTGAGGCAAAGAAACTCATGGAAGTGACAAAGCAAAGCTTCTTTGAGGGAATCAAATTCGCAAAAGCAGGGCATCATCTTCATGAGATATCCGCAGCCATCGGGGCATATGCCGAGAGCTTTGGCTACGGTGTGGTGAGAGATCTGGTAGGACACGGGATCGGCACCCATCTGCATGAGGATCCGCAGATTCCCAATTTTGCCCAGAGAAGAAGAGGAATCCGGCTGGTACCGGGCATGACCCTTGCCATTGAGCCCATGATCAATGCGGGAACGTGGAAGGTGGCATGGCTGGATGATGACTGGACAGTTGTCACAGAGGATGGCTCTCTTTCTGCTCATTACGAAAATACGGTGCTGATCACAGATGGTGAACCCGAGATTCTTACTCTCTCGGAAGCTTAAACCAGGCGGTGAGTAACGATGGAATTTGAGATTGGAATGCTGGTGGAATCCAGAGCAGGGCATGACAGTGGCAGCCTGTATATTGTAACCGGGCGGGATAATGCATATGTTTATCTCTGTGACGGGAGGATCCGAACGAAAGATCGACCGAAAAGAAAAAAGCCGATGCACGTTGCGAAAAAGGGTCCCGTTCCGGAGCTGATCAGACAGAAGCGTGCCGAAGGAAAGCCTGTTTCAGATGAAGATATAAAAAGAGTAATTAAAATATGGAGGTCAGAGAATGTCTAAGGCTGATGTTATTGAAATTGAAGGAATTGTAAAAGAAAAGCTTCCCAATGCGTTTTTCCAGGTGGAGCTGGAGAACGGTCACAAGGTACTTGCGACGATAAGCGGTAAGCTTCGCATGAACTATATCCGGATCCTTCCGGGTGACAAGGTGACTCTGGAGCTTTCTCC
>JALERW010000081.1 GCA_022763925.1 Lachnospiraceae bacterium | reverse complement strand
CTCTGAAACCGGAGATGGAACGACTCGCGAAGGCACATCATATGGAACTGGAAGATCTCTTTATCCTGTATATGGACCGCTGTTCCGAGGTCTTTGCAAGAGAGGAACAGAATATTCAGGACATGCTGAAATTCCTGTGATACTATTCCGTCAGATCCTGTAACGAGTGAATAAAGAGACCGCTTCTGAGCTTCGGCTCAAACCAGGTGGATTTGGGCGGCATCAAAAGGCCCTGGTCTGCAATGGCAAACAGCTCCTGCATGGACGTGGGATACATGGAAAAGGCCACCGCCCATCCGCTTTTTACTCTCCGCTCCAGTTCTGAAAGTCCGCGGATTCCTCCGATGAAATCAATCCTTCGGTCTGTCTTCGGATCCTGAATTCCCAGTATGGGATTCAAAACATAATCCTGAAGAATCGAAACATCCAGCGCTTTTACCGCGGCATCCTTTCCTGACAGCAGGTCATCTGCTCCTTTAAAATGAAGCCGATACCAGCAATTTCCCAGATACATACCGAAGCAGCCCTTTTCCTGCGGAGAAACAGCCTGTCTGCTTTTTTCAATCTCAAACCGTGTTTCCAGAAGCTTAAGGAAATCCTCTTCACTCCAGCCGTTCAGATCTTTTATTACCCGGTTATAATCCAGAATTTTCAGCTGACTGTCCGGGAAAAGAACGCAAAGGAAGTAATTAAAGGCTTCCTTTCCAGTATACTGTGGATATTCTTCCCTTTTGCGAAGACCAACTTTCACCGCAGAGGCTGCACGATGATGCCCGTCTGCGATATAAATATGATCCATCTGATCAAATGCCTGCGTAATGGAAGAAATCATTTTTTTATCTGAAATGATCCATACCCGATGTGTCACGCCGTCAGAGGTCTGAAAATCATATACCGGCTCATCCTCCCGGACACGGTCCACCAGCTTGCGGATATTGTCCCGCTGACGATAAGCAAGAAAAATCGGTCCGGTCTGTGCTTCACAGGCCGAAATGTGGCGGATCCGGTCCTCTTCCTTCTCAGCTCTTGTATTTTCATGCTTTTTAATCACACCGTTCACGTAATCGTCAATGGAAGCACAGGCTACAATTCCGTCCTGTACTCTTCCCTGATACACAAGCTCATATATGTAATAACAGGACTCCTCCTCCCGGATAAACGCTTTCTGCTTTACCATATCCCACAGAAGATCATGGGCTTTCTGATAAACCCGGCTGCTGTAGATATCCACGCCCTCCGGAAGCTGTGTTTCTGCCCGGTCGATCCGAAGAAAAGACATTGGTTCCTCCTTCACGACTTCTCTGGCCTCTGCACTGCTGTATACATCATAAGGCAGAGCCGCAATTTTATCCTCCAGCCCCTGTGCCGGTCTGATCGCCCGAAATGGTTTCAATTCTGCCATGATTCTCTCATCCCTTCTTTATACTGCACTTTCCTGTCCGGCACATGCTCTTTGGAAATGCTTTGGCTGCTTTTTTCAGACAGTCCATACCTTTTTGTGCCTCAGCCGCTGCCAGATGCCCCAAATGTACATAGGAAGCCCGATCCTTTTTTACCGCTCTCGCAATCTGCGGCACCTTCCTGACAGACCGGAACAATTTTTCGATTTTTCCCTTTTTTCTCACGGTCATGGTCCTTATTTCCTCTCTCACTTACCGGATGAAAAAAGCGGGCGAAGCAAACACATCTGCCCCGTCCGCTCAGAATACCTGTTCCTGACAGATATTTATTTTACCACACGTACCTTGAATACGCCGTCAATGGCCTCCAGCTTCGCCACAACCTCATCGGTCGCCGGAGCCTCCAGGTCAAACAGGGAATATGCATAATCCCCGCGGCTCTTGTTCGTCATTTCAGCAATATTGATATCCGCCGCAGAGATCACTCCGGAAAACTGTGTGATCATATTCTTTACATTCTTATGGCAGACAGCAATACGTCCGGCCTTCGTACACGGTCCCATATCACAGTTCGGATAGTTGACCGAGTTCTTAATGTTTCCGTTCTCCAGGAAATCACGCATCTCCTGAACTGCCATCTTTGCACAGTTATCCTCAGACTCTTCCGTGGATGCACCAAGATGCGGAATCACGATAACACCGTCTTTTCCTGCCGTGGTCGCATTCGGGAAATCAGATACATATTTCTTTACCTTACCTTCTGCGATTGCTGCAAGCACTGCCTCCTCATCCACCAGAAGATCTCTTGCGAAATTAAGGATCACCACACCGTCCTTCATCATGCGGATGGCATCTGCATTGATCATTTTCTTCGTGGCATCCATCAGCGGAACATGAATGGTAATATAATCACACTCACGGTAGATATCCTCCACATTGTTGATATGCTCTACCGAGCGGGAAAGATTCCATGCCGCATTTACGGAAATATACGGGTCGTATCCCATAACCTCCATTCCGAGATGATATGCCGCGTTCGCAACCTTTACACCAATCGCACCAAGACCGATGACGCCGAGCTTCTTCCCCTCGATCTCACAGCCTGCGAATTTCTTCTTCTCTTTCTCTGCCTGCTTTCCAACCTCCGGATTGTCCTCCTGGGATTTTACCCATTCGATTCCTCCGACCACATCTCTGGATGCCAGAAGCATTCCGGCAAGCACCAGCTCCTTCACGCCGTTTGCATTGGCTCCGGGGGTATTGAATACAACGATGCCCTTCTGCGCACATTTAT
>JALERW010000064.1 GCA_022763925.1 Lachnospiraceae bacterium | reverse complement strand
GGTACGGATCGCACTTCTGGCTGCATCCATGGCAACATTGCCGCCGCCTACGATAGCGATCTTCTTTGCCTTCGGAAGCGGATTGCTGCTTGCTGCATCATAAGCCTTATCCAGGTTGATGCGCACCAGATAATCGCTGGCTACACATACACCGTCAAGATCCTCACCCGGAATTCCCATAGTAGTGGGTACTCCTGCTCCGTTACCAACGAATACAGACTCAAAGCCTTCCTTATCCATCAGGTCATCAATCGTTACGTCGCTTCCGACTGCCTTGCCGGTAACAAACTTCACGCCCTTTGCTTCCAGCTTGGAGATCTCAGCCTCCACCACCGCATTGGGAAGACGGAACTCAGGAATTCCGTAAGCCATAACGCCGCCGGCAACCTCCATCTTCTCATATACAGTCACATCGTAGCCCTTGTCGATCAGGTCTCCCGCACAGGCGATACCTGCAGGGCCTGCGCCGATAACAGCTACCTTATGTCCGTTGCTCTCTGCTGCCTGAACAGCTTCCTCCACATGAGCTCTGTGCCAGTCTGCCACGAAACGCTCCAGGTTGCCGATACCTACCGGCTGTCCCTTGATACCGCGTACACAGCTTCCCTCGCACTGCTTCTCCTGCGGGCATACACGTCCGCAGACAGCCGGAAGAGAAGTGGTTTCAGCAAGAACCTGGTATGCAGCCTCGAAATCTCCCTCTGCAACCTTTGCAATGAAATCCGGAATATGATTATGTACCGGACAGCCTACCATCATACAGGGTTTCTTTCTGCATCTTAAGCAGCGCATTGCCTCACGGATCGCCATCTCCTCTGTATAGCCCTCGCAGACCTCCAGGAAGTTCTTATTGCGGATCATCGGCTCCTGTTCCGGCATCGGATTCTTTTCCTTTGCGATATTAATCATTACTGAACACCTCCTTCCATATTATCAAGGCTCTTCTTGCGATTTCTCAGCGTTGCCAGACGGCTGCTTGCAGCCTTCTCAGACTCATTGAAGAGCTTCTCTGCTCTCTCAGGGAACTTCAGCTTCAGGGAATTGTAACGAACCTCACCCATCAGGAAGTCCTTATAGCTCTCGGTCGGGGTTCCGCTGTCGATGGCCAGAGGATTCTTGCCCTCAGCAGCAAGTGCCGGGTTGTAGCGGAGCAGGTTCCAGTAACCGGAGCGAACCGCATTCTTCATCTCCAGCATGGATTTATTCATACCGGCCTTCACGCCGTGGTTGATACAAGGTGCATAAGCAATGATCAGGGACGGGCCGTTATAAGCCTCAGCCTCGCGGATCGCACGAAGTGTCTGTTCCGGATTTGCACCCATGGCGATCTGTGCCACATATACATAACCGTATGCCATAGCGATCTGAGCCAGATCTTTCTTCTTCACAGCCTTACCGGATGCAGCGAATTTTGCAACCGCACCGATCGGTGTGGACTTGGAAGACTGTCCGCCGGTGTTGGAGTAAACCTCGGTATCAAATACGAAAACATTCACGTTCTCGCCGGAAGCCAGTACATGGTCCAGTCCGCCGTATCCGATATCATATGCCCATCCGTCACCGCCGAAGATCCACATGGACGGTTTTACAAGCAGGTCTTTGTTCTCTACTACATATGCGGCATCCGCATTGGAATCTGCAATTGCCTCACACTTGGAGAGCAGCTCATCGCCTACCACCTTGGAAGCATTGCCGTCATCCATGAACCGGAGCCAGTTGTCAGCTGCTGCTCCAACGGTATCGGAAAGCCGCTCAACAACAGTCTTTAATTCATTTCTGCGGGCCTTAACAGAAACAGCCATACCAAGACCGAACTCTGCATTGTCCTCAAACAGGGAGTTTGCCCATGCCGGTCCCTTGCCCTCTCTGTTTACCGTATACGGTGTGCTCGGTGCGCTGCAGCCCCAGATCGAAGAACATCCGGTTGCATTTGCAACGAACATGCGCTCGCCGAAGAGCTGAGTGATCAGCTTCGCATAAGGAGACTCACCGCAGCCAGGGCATGCGCCGGAGAATTCCATTAACGGCTGCTTGAACTGAGATCCCTTTACGGTATCTTCCTTGAACGGAACTTCCTTCTCCTCAATATGATCAAACAGATAGGTGAAGCGCTCCTGCTGTGCATTCATGTAATCGGTCTCAGCCGGAATCATGGACAATGCCTTATTTCTTGCCGGGCAGACCTCTGCACAGGAACCGCATCCGGTACAATCCAGAGCGGAAATTGCCAGAGTAAACTTCTTGTCCTTTGTACCCTTCATCGGAAGCAGTCCGTCAACACCGCTCTCCTTTGCCTCATCCTCAGAAAGAACGAAGGGACGGATGACTCCGTGCGGGCATACATAGGAACACCAGTTACACTGCATACAAACGGTGCTGTCCCACTTGGGCAGATCTGCAGCAATACCGCGCTTCTCGAATGCAGCCGTACCGGACGGAAGCATACCATTGGCGGTTGCCAGGAACTTGGATACCGGAACATTGTCGCCGGTAAGCGTGTTGGTCGGAACAAGGATATCGTTCAGATAATCTGTATGGAACTGGTCGCGTCCCACAAGCTTCGGTGCCGGAGCTTCATCAACTGCTGTCTTCCAGCTTTCCGGAACCTCTACCTTAACGGTGTTCTCAACACCTGCATCCACTGCAGCATTGTTCATATCTACGATATTCTGGCCCTTCTTTGCATAGGTATGCTGGATAGCATCCTTCATGTAGCCGACAGCCTCTTCGATCGGAATGATTCCGGACAGCTTGAAGAATGCAGCCTGCAGAACCGAGTTGGTTCTTCTTGCTCCCAGACCGATCTTCTTCGCGATGGATACGGCGTCGCAGGTGTAGAACTGAATATTGTTGTTTGCGATATATCTCTTTACCTTTGCCGGCAGATGCTCTTCCAGCTCTTCCTGATTCCAGGTGCAGTTCAGGAGGAAGAATCCGCCCGGTTTTACATCCTCTACCATCTCATAACGGTACAGGTATGCGCTGTTATGGCAGGCAACGAAATCTGCCTGTTTTACATAATAGGTGGACTTGATCGGCTCGTCTCCGAAACGCAGATGGGAGATGGTTACACCGCCGGACTTCTTGGAATCGTACTGGAAGTAAGCCTGTACGTTCTTATCCGTATGGTCACCGATGATCTTAACACTGTTCTTGTTGGCGCCAACGGTTCCGTCAGCACCCAGGCCCCAGAACTTGCATGCCTTGGTTCCCTTGGGAGCCACATCCGGATTGCTGGTTACCGGAAGAGAAAGTCCTGTCACATCATCATTGATGGAAAGGGTGAATTCCTTCTTCGGTGCATCGCTCCACAGATTCTCATAAGCAGCCTGAATATCTCCCGGCTGTACATCCTTGGAGCCCAGACCATAACGGCCTCCGGTGATTAAGCAGTTCTCAAATTCGGTTCCGCGAAGAGCGGATACGATATCCAGGTACAGCGGCTCGCCGATGCTGCCCGGCTCTTTGGTACGGTCGAGAACAGCAATCTTCTTCACGGTCTTCGGAATCGCTTCCAGCAGGTATTTCTGAGAGAACGGACGGTACAGATGCACCTCCACGATACCTACCTTTCTGCCGCGGGCATTCAGATAGTCAATAAGTTCCTCTGCTGCGTCGCAGACAGAACCCATGGCTACAAGGATCTCTTCTGCATCCTCTGCGCCATAGTAGTTAAACGGTCTGTAATTGGTACCGATCTTTGCATTTACCTTATCCATATAGGAAGCAACGATATCCGCAGTCTCATTATAAGCCGGGTTGCTTGCCTCTCTGTGCTGGAAGAAGGTCTCCGGCTGCTCTGCGGAGCCCATCAGATGAGGATGGTTCGGATTCAGGGAGCGGGCACGGAATGCCTTGACTGCATCCCAGTCTACCATATCCTTCAGATCCTCATAATCCCATACCTGAATCTTCTGATACTCATGGGAGGTACGGAATCCGTCAAAGAAATGAACCATCGGGATCTTTCCTGCAATCGTAGCCAGATGAGCAACAGCTGCCAGATCCATAACCTGCTGTACACTGTTGGAGCAGAGCATTGCAAAACCGGTCTGGCGGCAGGCCATAACGTCGGAGTGATCTCCGAAGATGGACAGCGCGTGAGATGCCAGCGCTCTTGCTGCCACATGGAACACGGTGGGTGTCTGCTCACCAGCCAGCTTATACATATTGGGGATCATCAGGAGCAGACCCTGAGATGCCGTAAATGTTGTTGTATAGGAACCGGCGGTAATCGATCCGTGTACGGCACCTGCGGCACCTGCCTCAGACTCCATCTCCACGATCTTTACTTCTTCGCCGAAAATATTTTTTCTACCCTGAGAAACCCATTCATCCATGTTCTCTGCCATCGGAGAGGACGGGGTAATCGGATAGATTGCGGAAACCTCGGAAAATGCATACGCTACGTGTGCGGCTGCGGTATTTCCATCCATTGTCTTTAATTTTCTCATTCCAATCACTCTCCTTCCCTGATTCCAAGCGCTTCTCTCTGCAGGAAGATGTACTCCGGCACTTCCTGTTCCTTAATCACGCCTCTTGCACACATATACTGGCAGACCTTGCAGTCTTCACAGATCTCGGGATCGATAACTGCGTGCTTGCCTTCCGCATAAATTGCCAGATTCGGGCAGTTTGCCTTGCAGTCGCCGCAGGCGATACAGCCGGAATCACAGACAGCTGCCTTATCCTCGTAGTCATCTACAGAAGAGCAGGGAACCAGCTTGATTCCCTTGTAGGGAACCATGGTGATCAGATGCTTCGGACAGACATATGTACAATCCTTACAGCCCACACACTTCTCAGGATCTACCACTGCAGTGCCGTTCACAACACTCAGTGCGCCGTAACGGCAGGCAGCCGTACAGGAGCCCTGTCCGCAGCAGCCCGTGGTACACAGATTGTAATCCTTCGGATTCAGCTTTGCAGCCTCCTCACAGGTCTGGATACCCATCTCCTTATACTTTACGGAAGCGCGGTTTCCGCCGCTGCATCTTACGAAGGCAACCTTATCCTTCAGTACGGTCAGGTCATGGAGCGTATCCACGATAATTTTCTTTTTACATTTTACAGTACATGCCACACAGCCCACACATTTCTCATAATCAATGACTGCATGGTTGTCAATGATGCTTACTGCCCCCTCCGGACAGGCTCTCTCACACTCACCGCAGGCGATACAGCCGTAGCCGCAGGTTCTGCGAACTAGCTCATCATCCTCCTCTGTGGAAGAGCAGGGGATAAAGTTCGTTGCATCTGCCGGGATCATACGGATAATATGCTGAGGACAGACGTTCTTCTCTGCACATACACCGCATCCGGTACATTTCTCTTTGTCGATTACGATCTTGCCGTCTTCCAGCTTCATGGCATCGAACTTACATACGGAAACACAGCTTCCTACACCTACGCATCCGCTCTTGCACTCGCCTCTGACAAATCCGGACTCCACAGCCTCCTGACAGGAGCTGCACACACCGGCGAAGCGCTTCTTTCCTGCTGCACTTCCGGCACAGCTTACGAATGCCACTTTCGCTTCTACAGTCACCGTAGGCACGCCCAATATGTCTGCGACTGCATCCACCTGTTCCTGCGTAAGAGCAGGACATAAGGCAACATTTCCTGTAGCTGCAATTTCCTGTGCGCATTCCTTACAGGTAGTTTTTCCGCATCCTGTGCAGTCAACTCCCGGGAGAATGGACAGAATCTTTTCTGCAGCTGCATTCAGATTCAAATTCATATTCCCAACCTCCTTCTTATCAAACAATGTCGCTTTCTGCGAATATGTTTCTGTTTTTATAATACTCCTTTTTTCCGCGCTTTCATGTTTTTTTTTTAATACATTTATATATATCAAATATGTATATTATATATATTTCGATTTCCTGTTTTTTCTATATCAAAGAAATATTTTTCATATGGATTTTTCTGTGCTATGATACCTGTACTGTAAAAAGATAATATTCAGACGAGGTGAAAATGATATGAAAGAATTAGCAGATCTGTTTCTTACGTTCGCCCGCATCGGAGGCTTCACTTTCGGGGGCGGATATGCCATGCTGCCGATGCTTCAGAAAGAGGTCGTGGAGGCCCGGCACTGGGCAACCGAAGACGAGCTTATGGACTATTATGCCATCGGTCAGTGTACTCCCGGTATTATTGCGGTAAATACCGCAACCTTCATCGGATATAAGCAGCGCGGAATTTTGGGCGGAATCGCCGCAACCCTGGGTGTCATCGCCCCTTCTATGGTCATCATCACAGTCATTGCCGCATTTATCAAAGGCTTTGCGGATATTCCGGCAGTAGCACACGCATTCGCCGGCATCCGTGCCTGTGTCTGTGTACTGATTTTTAATGCAGTTGTCCGCCTGGGTAAAAAATCCCTCATCAGCAAAACTGCCGTGGCCATTTTCTGCGTGATCCTGGCGCTGTCACTGTTCACAGACCTCTCTCCTGCTCTTCTTGTTATCCTTGCAGGACTGTTCGGAGTCATAAACGGAAAGATCGGAGGAAAAAAAGCATGATTACGTATCTTCAGCTTGCATGGGAATTTTTCAAGACAGGACTGTTTTCCGTAGGCGGCGGTCTGGCAACCCTTCCCTTTCTCTACAGCATGTCCGCCAAAACCGGATGGTTTACGATGATGGATATTTCCAATATGATCGCCATCTCGGAATCCACCCCCGGCCCCATGGGCATCAACATGGCCACTTATGTGGGCTTTACCTCCTTTGGGATCATCGGAACCTTCCTGGCTCCGCTCTCCCTTGTTCTTCCGTCCGTGATCGTCATCATTCTTGTGGCTAAAATACTGGACCGTTTTAAAGAATCCCGTCTGGTAGCCAACGTTTTTTCCGGGCTGAGACCAGCTTCCACAGCCCTCATTGCCTCCGCAGGCATTTCCGTCGCCCTGATGGCTCTGTTTCATACGGAAAACTTCATCGGGCTTTCCGGTCTTTCCGCCGTATTCAATTACAAAGCGATCCTGCTTGCCGTTGTGATGTATATCGCCATCAAAAAATTCGATAAGCATCCAATCGTCTATATTCTGGCATCCGCAGTGATCGGTATTCTGTTTCAGTTCTGACCTTACGGACGGGTGCTCTCCTGCTTCAGGCCTTCCCGTTCCAGCGCAAGCAGCTGTTCCTTAAGCTCGATACGCTTCTCGCCGCCCATAAAGCCCACCAGCTTTCCGCTGCTTCCGATCACCCGGTGGCACGGAATGATGATGGGAATGGGATTGCAGCGGTTTGCCATGCCGACGGCGCGGCAGCCCTTCGGGCTTCCCGAGAGCACAGCAATCTCCTTATAGCTTCTTGTCTCGCCGTAAGGTATCTTCCTCAGCTGCTCCCAGACACGCATCTGGAAAGCCGTTCCGCTGATCCTCAAAGGCAGTTCAAACACTCTTCGCTTCCCGGAAAAATATTCATCCAACTGACGTTTTGCCTCCCGGTGCAGCGTGCACTCCCGCTCTGTATAGCCCTCCGGGGTATCCCTGCCTTCTGCGCTCATAAAAAATTCAGTCGAAAGCCTGCCGAAAGAAATCCGGCATAGGGCCTCATCCTTTACAGCAATCCCAAGAATTCCGACCGGCGTCTCATAATGATATCCATAGATCCGATGCATCGGTATTCATCTCCTTCTGCCGTTCTTTTGGACGCTAATCCGCCTGTGCCTCCAGTCGGGCCCGGTTGATATCCTCCTCCGACATATTGGTCGTGGAAGTGATCACAATGTGCTGTTCCTGCCCGGTTCCCATATCCTTTGCGGATACCTTCAGAATTCCGTTGGCATCAATGTCAAAGGATACCTGAATCTGAGGCACACCCTTGGGTGCCCGCCGGATTCCCTTGAGCCGGAAATTGCCAAGCAGCTTATTCTCCTTGGCCCTGGGGCTTTCTCCCTGAAGCACCTTGATATCCACTGCAGTCTGAAAGCTCACCGCTGTGGTAAAAATCTGGCTGTACTGCCTTGGGATTGTGGAATTCCGTTCGATCAGCCGGGTTGCCACGCCGCCCACGGTCTCAATGGACAGGGACATGGGAATAACATCCAGAAGAAGGATTTCGTTAAGCCCCGCCTCTCCGGCCAGCTTGCCTCCCTGAACCGCTGCTCCCAGCGCCACGCATTCATCCGGATTCAGACGCTTAGCCGGCTCTTTCCCGGTCATCCTCCGCACCATCTCCTGTACAGCCGGTATTCTCGTGGAGCCGCCCACCAGAAGCACCTTATCCAGCTCATTGGCAGTGATCTTCGCATCCCGGAGGGCATTCTCCACCGGAATCACCGTCCGCTCCACCAGATCCCGGGTCAGCTCATTAAAAACGATCCTGGTCAGTGTCAGCTCCATATGCTTTCCACCCTCAGAAGTGGCAGCAATAAAAGGAAGGCTGATCTGTACGCTGGAAGAACAGGACAGCTCCTTCTTCGCCCGTTCCGCCTCCTCCCGTATCCGCTGGCAGGCAATCGGATCCTTTGAAAGATCCATGTGCTCCCGGTTCTTAAATTCCTTCAGAAGATACTGTGTGATCCGTTCATCAAAATCATCTCCTCCGAGATGATTGTCTCCGGAGGTGGCCAGCACCTCCACAACGCCGTGATCCACTTCTATAACAGAAACATCAAAGGTTCCTCCGCCCAGGTCATACACCATGATCTTCTGTTCTGCTTCCGCATCCAGGCCGTATGCCAGAGCCGCAGCCGTGGGCTCATTGATGATCCTCTGCACATTCAGCCCGGCAATCCGCCCCGCATCCTTGGTAGCCTGTCTCTGGGCATCATTAAAATAAGCCGGGACGGTGATCACAGCATCCGTAACCGGCATTCCGAGATAACTCTCGGCATCTGTTTTCAGCTTCTTTAAAATCAACGCAGAAATTTCCTGCGGAGTATACTTTTTCTTGTCTATGGCGACTTTGTAATCCGTCCCCATCTGACGTTTGATGGAAGAAACGGTCCTGTCCACATTGGTGATTGCCTGCCGCCTGGCCGGATCTCCCACCAGACGTTCTCCGTTTTTTGAAAATGCCACAACCGAAGGGGTCGTACGGAACCCTTCCGCGTTGGCAATGACCTTCGGTTCTCCGCCTTCCATAACTGCCACGCAGGAATTCGTTGTTCCAAGGTCAATTCCTATAATCTTTCCCATACTGTACTGCGCCTCCGTATATGTATAAGCATACGTCAATCTCCCGGAAATTACAAGAATCGTCCTATGAACAATTCTAAAAAAACAGAAAAATTTATGAAATTTTTCTGCATACCCAAAAACAACCGGAGAATTCTTCGGTCGTATACCGAAAAATTCTCCGGTTTTCCAAATACAAAAAACCGTTAAAATTTTCTCCAGGTGGACGGATAAAAGCACAGGAGCACCGGAAAGATCTCCAGTCGTCCGGCCAGCATATCAAACATCAGTACATATTTGCTCAGTCCTGAAAATTCACTGAAATTCATCGTCGGTCCCACCTTGGAAAGTCCCGGTCCGATATTATTGAAGGTCGCTGCTACCGCAGTAAAATTTGTCACCAGATCAAAGCCGTCCAGCGTCACAAGCAGCACAGAGACGCTGAACACCACCAGATATGCGATCATAAACACATTGACGGAACGCAGCGTCTCATGCTCAATGGGACGGCCCTCCACATGGATCTTCTTCACGCTTCTCGGATGCACAAAGGAATCCAGCTCCTTTTTGATCGTCTTTACAAGGATGACCACACGGGAAACCTTGATTCCTCCGCCGGTGCTTCCCGCACAGGCTCCGATGAACATCAGAAGCACAAGGATCGTCCTGGACAGCTGAGGCCAGAGATCAAAATCCGTAGTGGAAAATCCGGTGGTCGTTATGATGGAGGCCACCTGGAAGGCCGCATGCTTCAGCGCCTGGCCAACGGATTCATACATGCCCCGGATATTTACCGTAATGACACCCACAGCTGCGGCGATAATGATCAGATACCACCGTACCTCCTCACAGGAAAAGGCCTTCTTCCATTTTTTGGCAAATATCAGGTAATAAACATTAAAGTTCACACCGAACAGAATCATAAATACGGTGATCACATTGATCAGATAATCACTGTATCCTCCGATACTCGTATTTCTTACGCCGAATCCTCCGGTACCTGCCGTTCCGAATGCATGCGTCAGCGAATCAAATACCGGCATTCCCCCTGCGATCAGAAGAATGATCTCCACCACCGTCATGAAAAAGTAGATCCCGTACAGCAGCATAGCCGTCTGACGGATCTTCGGTACAAGCTTTCCCACGGAAGGCCCCGGGCTTTCCGCACGCATCAGATTCATCGTACTTCCTCCCGTCATAGGAAGCACCGCAAGAAGGAATACAAAAACTCCCATTCCTCCGATCCAGTGGGTGAAGCTTCGCCAGAACAGGCTGCAGCGGGCAAGCGCCTCCACATCCGTAAGAATACTGGCTCCCGTTGTGGTAAAGCCGGAAATCGTCTCAAAAAGAGCATCCGTAAAGCTCGGAATATCTCCGCTCAGAACAAAGGGAAGGGCTCCCATAATACTCATCACGATCCAGCTTAAGGATACAGTCACGAACCCTTCCTTCGTATAAAAGGTATCATTCTTCGGCTTTCTCGATGTAAGCAGCATTCCGAAAACCAGGCACAGAACCAGGACCGCAAGAAATGCAAAGCCCTCCCGTTCTTTATAAATCAGTGCCGTCATGCATGGCAGGGTCAGAAAGCATGCCTCAAAGTTCAGGACCCAGCCAAGAATATATCGTATGATTGAATAATTCATTTCACTCTCTGCCCCTTATCATGCATCCTTTAAAATGTCGCTGATATCATTCAGCCGGTTATTTGTCGTCACAATGATCACGGAATCTCCGGGAAGCAGACAGTCCTTTCCTTTCGGGATAATAACCTCCCCATTCCGGTAAATACAGCCGATCAGAATATTTTTCCTGATCGGAAGCTTCTCCAGAGAGACCCCGGTCACCGCACCGGTATCCTGAATCTTGAACTCCAGCGCCTCCGCCTTATCCTCAATGATCTTATAAAGGGTCTCGATATTGTTGCCCCTCGTATTCTGCTTTGCGCGGACATACCTTAAAATGGATTCTGCCGTAATATCCTGAGGATAAATCACCGTATCCAGATCCAGCTCATTGATCACCTCATTAAAGTTAATATGCTTTACCTTCGTCACCAGCTTGGCCTGAGACCTGCTTTTTGCAAACAGGGAAAGGAGGATATTCTCTTCATCCAGACCGGTCAGCGTCACAAACGCATCCGTCCGCTCCAGTCCCTCCTCTATCAGCGTGGGCTTATCCGTTCCGTCCCCGTGGATGATCATGGCTTTGGGAAGCAGCACACAAAGCTCCTCGCAGCGCTCCCGCTTCTGCTCGATGATTTTCACCTGGATCCCCATATCAAGAAGCAGCTTTGCAAGATAAAATGCAATACGGCCACCCCCAATGAGCATGGCATCATTTACCCTGTGCTTATCCATTCCCGCCCGCTTAAAGCAGGAAGCGGCATTCATCGGTGTCGCGATAATAGACACCCGGTCCTTACCCTTAAGAACAAAGCGGCCGTCCGGAATGATCACCTCATTGCCCCGTTCCACCGCACAAATCAGTACATCGCTGTGGACACTGGAATGAAAATCCATCAGGGCCAGTCCGTCCAGCAGTGAACCGGGTTCGATCCGGAACTTCAGAAGCTCCACCTTCCCCTTGACAAAAGGATTGATCTCAATGGCATTCGGGAAGCGCAGTACCCGGGCGATCTCTGCCGCAGCCGCGAGCTCCGGATTGATAATCATGGACAGGCCCAGCTCCTTTCGGATATAATCGGCCTCCTTACTGTATATGGGATTGCGGACCCGCGCAATTGCACTGCAGCCTCCGGCCTTCCTGGCCAGAAGACAGCAAAGAAGATTCAGTTCATCTGAATCGGTTACTGCGATCAGAAGATCCGCCTGTTCAATTCCGGCATCCGACAGTACGCTGTGGCTCGCCCCGTTACCGATCACCCCCATCACATCACAGTCTGCAGAGACTGCCTGCACTCTCGCGCCATCTTCATCGATGATCGTCACATCATGTCCTTCACTGCTCAACTGCTTCGTAAGCGTCATTCCGACTCTTCCGCATCCGACAATAATAATATTCATAATCCTCTCCATATCATGTGCCGACAAGGGCACACATCCTGCTTTTTTACAGAAGCAGTTCCCAAAAGGTCTGCCTCGCTACCTTTAATATATCATTATACAGGAAGATTTCAACCGTTGGACCAAAAAAGTATTAAGAAATCATAAAGATTTTCCTGCATATCCCCCTATGCTACTGCTGTTCCTCACGGATTTTCTTAAAGCCTTCCCCAAGGATCTGGCTTGCCTCCGACACGATCAGAAAAGCATTCGGATCCTCCTCCGATACTATTTTTTTCAGCCGGTGAAATTCCGGGATACGTACAACCACATACAGAATATCCTGTTCTTTGCGGCTGTACGCTCCCCGCCCCCGAAGGAACGTTGCTCCATGCCTTATTTCCTCCAACACCCTGGAAGCGATTCTTTGATTCTTCGCCGACATGATCATAACAGCCCTTCCACGGTCTCTTCCGCAGATCACCCCGTCAATCACCTTTGTCTGGCAGAACAGGGCCACGATCCCGAAAAGCCCGGACTCAATATTTCCGAATACAAGCATGGAAATTCCAAGAATCACACAGTCAATCAGCATCAGCATGGTCCCGATAGGCACATGAGGAAAGCGAAGCTCCATCAGATGAGAAATAATATCGGTACCTGCCGTGGTAGACCCCCTCATAAAGATCAGTGCCAGACCGGTCCCAAGAAAAAGCCCTCCGAAGATGGCTCCCAGCATCCGGTCTCCGCCATACTGAGGGAACCAGGGGGTCACGACCCCATCCAGAACGACCGTGCTCACGGCCAGCGTTTTTAAAGACTTTAACGTAAGCCTCCGCCCCATATAGTTCCACGCCAGTACAAGAAGCGGTATATTGATCAGAAAGGTCATCAGCCCCACCGGCAGGCCAAACAGGTATTTCAGCATGACGGATATACCTGATATTCCCCCCGGAGCAATATCCGCCGGCTCTGCAAAGCAGAAAATCCCCACCGCCATGGCAAGGGAACCGCCAATATCCGCCAGCAGGTCTGCAGCACGTTCTTTCATGTACTTCACACTCCTTTTCCTGTAAAATCATCTGCACTCATAGTGTCCTCCGGCTTTGTTTTTCTTATCCTCCCCGATTCAAAGTACATTTATGGCAATTTTTATGACAAAGGAGTGTCATTGACAAACCCTTCCAAACGGTTTTTTTCTGTTCTTCCTTATGATACATTGATTCCAGTTCATTCCCGGTATGGGAGAGCCGGGACTGTATCTGTATTATCACACACAAAGGAGGATATATTTATGAGTATTATTGGTGTTATTGGTTTACTTCTCGGTATTGTCTGCCTGATTCTGCTCAGCTACAAGGGTGTCAACGCATTTGTAGCCTCTCTGATCTCGTCAGCAATCGTTATTATCACAAATGCTATGCCGTTCTGGTCTTCCTATGCGGATGCCTATGCCACCGGCATGAAAAACTTCGCAGGAAGCTACTTCCTCATTTTCGGTCTGGCAGCCGCCTACGGTGAGCTGATGAAAGTCAGCGGCTCTGCAGAGTCCGTTGCCACTCAGCTTTTCAAATTTTTCGGCACCAAATGGGCGCCGGTAGCCTGCATCATTGTCACCCTTCTGATGGCAATGGGCGGAATTTCTGCCTTTGTTATTGTATTTGCGGTTTATCCGATCGCAGCGCCGATGTTTCGTAAGGCAAACATTACAAAGGATCTGATGCCCGGTATTTTCCTCTGTGCATCGGTTACCCTCTGCCTGTGCCTCCCCGGAAATCCCACCAGTACCAACGCCATCCTGACCCAGACAGAGCTTGGTACAAACGCATACGCAGCTCCGGTCATGGGTATCATTGCCTGCATCGTTGGACTGGTGATTGCCTGTGTTTACGTAACGGTTGCAGCAAAGAAGGAAGCCGCAAAAGGAAACGGCTATGTAGTATCCGGAACGGATCTTGCAGAAGAAACCGGTGAAAAGTCCCTTCCACCGTTCTGGTCTTCCATTCTTCCGCTGATCGTCGTTATCCTTATGATGTTCTTCTTAAAAGAACGTATGGGTACCATTGACTGCATCAACACCTCCCTGCTTGCTGCAGCCATTCTGGTTATCGTATTCAATTACAGAACCCTGAAGGGCAAAATCGTTTCCACTTTCTCCACCGGCTTCTGGTCTTCCATCACAGCTCTTATGCTGACCGGCGGCGTTATGGGATTTGCAGCTGTTGTACAGAATGCCCCCGGCTTCCAGTATTTCCTGGATTTCGCCATGGGGCTTTCCAATACCTTCAATCCGTATGTTTCCGCAGCCGTTGCAGTTAATGTCGTTGCAGGTATCACAGGAACCGCTCTGGGCGGACTTCAGATATTTGCGAACTCCATGCTTCAGAGCTATCTGAATCTTGGGATCAACCCGGATGCCTTCCACCGCCTGATGGTAATCGCCTGCTGCGGACTGGATACGCTTCCGCACTGTGCAACCTTCATTACCATGTGTACCGTATGCGGGGTTACTCCGAAAGGATCCTATAAGCATGTATTCCCGCTGACCGTTCTCATGCCGATTTTCCTTACCATCCTGTGCATTATTATGGCACTGGTAGGCATTGTTTAATCCGGAGTATACATTTCGTCTCCCATCGGAGTATTCCGGATTCGGAGATTCTCTCCCCATGCATTTGTTAAAGGAAGGTACTTTCAAACTATGACCATGATTTCTGAAAAAAAAGTATTTCGTATGGATGCCTTTACGTTCCAGTGCGGACGTACCATCCCGGTACAGATGGGCTATGAAACCTTCGGTACCTTAAATGAGGCAAAAGACAATGCGATTCTCGTCATACACTATTTTTCCGCATCCAGCCACTGTGCCGGAAAATACGCACCGACGGATCCTGTGAGCGGTTTCTGGGATGGCCTGATCGGTCCGGGCAAGGCAGTGGATACCAACAAATATTTCGTCATCTGCGCAGACAACCTGTGCAACTGCGGTGCAAAAAATCCAACGGTGATCACCACCGGTCCTATGAGCATCAATCCTGAAACCGGAACGCCCTATGCACTTACGTTCCCGGTTCCACAGGTACTGGATGTGGTAAATACCCAGAAGGCACTTCTTGATTCCCTGGGCATTACTCATCTGGCAGCTGTCATGGGACCATCGTTCGGCGCCATGAGTTCCTGGCAGTGGGCAGTCACTTACCCGGATATGATGGATAAGATCATTCCTGTCATCGGAACCCCGCGGCATCCGGTATACGGCTCCTTCAGCCCGCTGCAGCACGGCATTCGTGTTGCAGCGCTGGATCCGAAATGGAATGGCGGCAACTACTATGATCAGGAGCAGCAGCCCACAGAAAGCCTGGAACTGGCCATGCAGATGATGACTGTTGCGGCATTTCATGCCGGATATTTCGAGCGGACCTACAAACGAAGCAGCCCCGAAGATACCGAATGCTATGAGAATGTACTGGCATGGACCGGCTTCGAGCAGAAGCTTTATGATTGTGTCATGCAAAATGTCCCTTATACGGATCTGAACCATTGGATCTACACCTGCCGGATGTGCATCAACTACGATGTTGCACGGCCCTACGGCGGCAATATGGATGAGGCTCTTTCCCGCATCCGCGCGAAAGTACTGGCTATTCCCTGCCGTCAGGATGCCCTTCATCCGTGGGAATTTGTTTCCTGGGTCGTAGACCGTATCAATTATCTGGGCGGAGATGCACGGATACACCTGCTGGACAGTGACTACGGTCACATGGCAGGTATTCTCCGTACAGATCTTTTCGACGAAAAGGTCCGGGATTTCCTGAATCGTTAATATTCACTCTTCTCCAATATAAGTTATTTTTGAAAGGGGCTGTCGCATCAAGTACTAAATAGTTCTTAGATGTGGCAGCCCCTTTCCCTTTATGACATCCCCGTTCTTCCTTATCTGTCAATGCCAGCTTTTTGTCACGCTTTGTGACAATCTTGCTCTTCCCGGATTTCTCTGATATACTCTTTTATAGAAGGAATGGGAGGAATTTTCATGAGTTTCTCGAAGAATCTGGATTTTTTATTAAATGTAACAAACACACCGAATAATGTCCTTGCACGACATCTTTCCCTGGATCCATCTTATATCAGCAGACTGCGCCGGGGTGAGAGAAGTGCTCCTCACGAGGACTATATCCGCATGATCGCCGTTTTTTTTTCCCGGCGATGCATGGAACCATACATCCTGTCCGCACTGAGCACCGAGATGAACAATCCGTATATCAGTACAGTCATGGATCCGGAGGAATTATCTGATCTCCTTTTTACCTGTCTGAGCGAGACAGAAGAGACAAGCTCTTCCCGGGTGCAGACGATTCTCTCAGACTTTTCCATGCCGTCTTCCAAAACCATAACCCATCGTCAGAATACAGAAAGCGAAACAAAAAAGGAAACCGCCTCTGACCTTCGGATGTTTTACGGCATGGAAGGAAGACGACAGGCCACGCTTGCACTCTTTTCGCTTGCCCTAAAACAGCCGCAGCCCGGCACCCTGCTGCTGTTCAGTGATGAAAATTCCAAATGGATGCTGGACAGCTCTTCCTTCTCCCGGGAATGGTCGGACCTTCTGTGGCAGATTATTCTGCGCGGAAATAAAGTAAAGGTCATACACAAAGTCAGCCGGGATATCGATGAGATGCTGGATGTTATTCACCAGTGGCTGCCCTTCTATGCCAGCGGCTCCGTAGAGCCCTATTATTACCCGCGACTTCGGGATGGTGTATATAAACGGACCCTTTCCGTACTTCCCGGAACCGCTGCGGTATTTGCCACCTCTATCGGAGACAATACGGAAAATACGGCGAATTTCATGTCCAAGGACCGGCTGACCGTAGACTCCTTTACCAATGAGTTTTACAGCTATCTTGCCCTGTGCAGGCCTCTGATCCACATCCATGCGCCCCAAAATCCGGCATCCCTTCTGACGGATCTGTATACCTTTCAGCTTCGCTCCGGAAGCCTGATTTTTGAGACAGATGCCCTGGGCCTTATCACCATGCCTGTATCCATGGTAAAAAGCCTGAATCAACGATGTCCGCAGGAAATTCCTGTCTCATATATCGAAAGCCAGAAGCGTTTCAGCAGCCTGTTTGAACAAAAGCTGTCCGAGGAACCGGTCTACCAGATCATACGGCTTTCTTCCGCGAAAAATATCCGGGAAGGAAAAGCCGTCATCGGCGCATCGCTTCTGGGAAGCGGGTCCGATATTTTTTACACGACAGAAGAATACATCCTGCATCTGCAGAATATCCTGAGGCTTCTGACCTCTTATGATCATTATCATGTGGTACTTTCTCTGAGCGAGGAAAACTCCTATTCCCTGTACTGCAACGAAGAGCAGGGCGTTATGGTTTTAAAGGAAGGAAGCCCGCCTATCCTTTTTGAGATCACAGAAGCAAATATGGTCTCTGCGTTCTGGGACTATATGTACCAGTTTCTCCAGAACAAGCAGTATCATCCGCAGCTTCGGGCAGCTACCATACAGCAGATCTGTACACTGATTGATGAATTAACCCGGACGGAGGATTCCAAATGAAAGGTATAACTGATAAAGAAATCATCGTAGCCAACAGCGCACCGGTATCCGGCCCCTATATTGCCAGCGGGGATCCGCTCAATGCCGGAATCAAGGCATATTTTGACATGATCAATGCCCAGGGAGGCATTGACGGAAGAAAGATCCGCTTCCTTCACCAGGATGACGGAAATGATCCCAAACGAAGCCGGGAGATTCTGGAATATTTTCTGAAAAAGGAAGTATTCGCCTACATCGGACACTATGGTCCTCAGGTAGTCTCCTATACACTGAAACGAATCCGGGACAGCCATATGCCGGTCATCTACTTTTTCACCGCCATCAGCGACCTGTACAACGAACATGCGAAGACACCGGAGGACGGAAGGAACTGTTTTCCGATCCAGACCATATATATCACGGAAGGAACGGTTCTGGCTGCCCGGGCTGTATCAAATTTCCATGCTTCTTCCATCGGAGTAATTTATTCGGATGACGATACGGGACGGGATCTGATGATAGGTATCCGAAAGCAGTGCACTGCCCTGTCTCTTGCATGCTGCGCCCGCTGCCAGAATATCGACTGCTACGATGTAGAAGAAACAGTAGCCCATGTCCTTTCCCATAATGTGGATGCCGTCATCATTGCCAGTTCTCAGGCAGCCTTTGTCCCCATTGCACTGGAACTGGCACGGCAGAATAATAAACGCCCAGCCCTCACAAACTACGTAAATATGAATATTACGAAATCTCTTCAGATTTTTGATGCGGTACTGGGTCAGTATCCTCTCTATGCCCCCAGTTGGGTAGATTATCAGGACGGCCGCATGGAAAAGCTGGAGGACGCCTCGGAATGGCTGGGCGACTATGCCATGAACACCTATGCCCACTGCGGCTGGATGGCCGGCTATGTGTTCTGCGAAGGCATGAAACGCCTTTCCGGAAAGGAACCCACATGGGAAAACTTTACGGATGCAATGGAAGAAGCGCCATTTGAGCTGCCTTTCGGCGGAAAAATTGATTTTGCCAACGGCGTCCGGCTCGGTGCTCAGGAAATGACGCTGTATGAACTGAACCGTCATGCTCCCATCGGCTGGAAGCAGATCGACGGACTTCGGAGCATACAGGAGCTGCTCCAGACCCAAAAATAAAGAGCCAAAAAAAGGGACAACCCTGTTCAAAGGATTGTCCCTGGATTTTATCAACGTACCAGACCCGAATTGCTCCTGTATTCCATATTTAATTCCCTCAATTCCTTTTCTCCGTCAATATAAGGCTGATAGAAAGTGTCCACACGGCCTCCGCCCAAATTGTCGCAGCCATTGCAAAAATCGCAGGCTCCTCCGCATTGATTCAACCCCTGCTGGATGATCTGATTTCCCTTCACCCCAAAACAGATTCAATGAGAACTCCCGAACAGATTCAGCAGGATACAGCCTGCAATGATCAGAACAACCCCAATCATTCCCGGAATGCTGAGTCTCTCTTTAAATACCAGTACGGAAATCAGGCTGGTAGCCACGATCCCCACACCGCACCAGGTCGCATAGGCCGCTCCCAGATTCATACGCATAACCGCTCTGGAAAAAGCTCCGTAACAAATAATATAGGCCAGAATACAGCCAACGGAGGGCCACAGCTTTGTGAAGCCCTCCGAGTATTTGATCAGTGTGGTCGCCGCAATCTCCGCCCCGATGGCAAGTGCCAGAAATACATACCCCATGTCTATTCCATCACCTTATTGACCGCAACCTCCAGTGCCTTATAGGAGGATTTGATAATATCCTCGTCAATGCCCACACCCCAGAAGGTCTTCCCGTCTCTGGAAACTGAAACATAGGATACTGCCTTGGAGGAAGAGCCCTTGGTCAGGGAATGCTGTTCATAATCTACCAGCTCATAATCCAGATCCAGATAACTGCGGATGGCATTGCTTACCGCGTCCAGACGCCCGTTGCCCTGTCCGTTGATCACGGCTGTTCTTCCATCCTTCTCCACTGTGGCCTTTGCTCCGATGCCGTTCTCCTGAACGAAATGGCATTCGGTAATCTTAAAGTGCTCCTGCACGCCGACATAATTGTCGTAGAAGATATGGTAAATCCACTCCGGAGTCAGCTCGCGGTGTGCCTGATCCGATACACGCTTTGCCGTATATCCCATTTCCTCACGCATCTTCTCCGGAAGGGAGATCCCGTAATTCTGTTTCAGGATATAATTCACGCCGCCCTTTCCGGACTGGCTGTTGATACGGATCACATCGGAATCGTATGTTCTTCCCACATCCTGAGGATCGATGGGCAGATATGGAACAGTCCAGTATTTTCTATCCTGCTCCTCACGGTAAGCCATGCCCTTCGCAATGGCATCCTGATGAGAACCGGAAAATGCGGAGAATACCAGTTCCCCGGCATAGGGCTGACGCTCATGTACCTTCATTCTGGTAAGCCGCTCATAGCGTGCAGCGATGGACGTCATATTGGAAAAATCCAATCCCGGATTCACTCCATAGGAATACATGTTCATGGCAACCGTCACAAGATCCACATTACCGGTGCGCTCACCATTGCCGAACAGAGTTCCCTCCACGCGGTCTGCGCCGGCCAGAATTCCCAGCTCTGTATCTGCCACACCGCAGCCACGGTCATTGTGCGGGTGAATGGAAAGGATCACATTGTCACGGTATTTGATGTTTTTGCTGATATACTCGATCTGGCTTGCAAATACATGAGGCATTGCCGTCTCTACCGTTGCCGGAATATTTACGATGATCTTGCGCTCCGGGCGGGGCTGCCATACATCCAGAACAGCATTACATACATCCAGAGCATAATCCACTTCAGTTCCATGGAAAGATTCCGGGCTGTACTCAAAGGTGATATTGCCCTCTACCTCCTTCGCCAGATCCTCCAGAAGCTTTGCCCCGTCCACAGCGATCTTTTTGATCTCTTCCTTGGACTTCCTGAATACCTGCTCCCGCTGTGCCACGGATGTGGAATTATAAAGATGAACCACCACGTTTGGCGCTCCCTTGATCGCCTCAAAGGTCTTGCGGATGATATGCTCGCGTGCCTGAGTCAGCACCTGGATCGTCACATCCTCCGGGATCATATTCTTCTCGATCAACGTCCGCAGGAAAATATATTCCGTGTCGGAAGCCGCCGGGAATCCAACCTCGATCTCCTTAAATCCTACTTCCAGAAGCATTTTATAAAACTCTATCTTTTCATCCAGGCTCATAGGCTCAATCAGCGCCTGGTTTCCATCTCTTAAATCTACGCTGCACCAAATCGGCGGTTTTTCAATGTAATCCTTCTTCACCCAATCATTTGACGGTACGGGGGGCAGAAAATAACCTCTCTGATACTTTTCAAAATTCTGCATATTCGTTCTCTCCTTTTCTTTGCTGAAATTTCTTTGCGCCCTCTGCGCTTCCCCCATATGGAAATGCGGGAATTTTTCTGTACAATAAAAAAATCCTTCATCTCCTTGCCCGGGGGCAATTAGAGACGAAAGACTACGTCTTACGCGGTACCACTCTAATTCATGATAATCTCATGCACTCTGTAAGCACGGGCGATATCCTCACCTTATGCTCTTCCCCTGTAACGGTGGGCCTCCGTCTACACCTACTCTCCGCAGCCGGTCCGAATCAGCCGGCACTCACTCTGCAGATTTTGAGCAGCAGCTCCGAGGCGAGTTCCCTGTGTTCCCTCTGCTGCCTCACACCAGCCGACAGCTCTCTGAATTCCGGT
>JALERW010000036.1 GCA_022763925.1 Lachnospiraceae bacterium | reverse complement strand
CCCGTCCGCCGAAGACGTCGCCAGCAGATCACATCGCTCGTTATATGCATGTCCTGCATGGCCCTTTACCCATATATAAGTCACCTTATGCGGCTCCATCGCTTTTAAAAGCCGCTTCCACAGATCAACATTTTTTACCGGCTCATTTTTTCCGCGCTTCCAGCCCTTCCTGATCCAGCTTTCCACCCAGTGCTGATTAAACGCATCCACCACATATTTCGAATCCGAATATATTTCTACCTCGCATGGACGAATCAGAGCTTCCAGTCCCGCAATTACCGCCATAAGCTCCATCCGGTTATTCGTTGTCTTCCGGTATCCCGCGGTCAGCTCCTTTTCATGCAGGGCTCCCCTGGAATCCACATAAACCAGGACAGCTCCATAGCCTCCCGGGCCGTCCGGATTTCCGCGTGCTGCTCCATCCGTATATAATCTCACTTTCATAATTTCTTTTTTCCCTTTCTTTTTCTTATTTTTTTCGGTTCGTAATCATCTTAACAGTTTCTTAACACCTTTTTTCTTTCATTTATTCTTCTTAACGTTTTTTTAACGAATCTTAATTTTTATAGTGATTTTTTACATATTATATGCTACAATATAATTAGAAAAAGGTAAATATGAACAAGCCATATTTTTTATGATTAGGAAAGAGGGGTTTCTATGAAGAAAGAACAATGGCTCACCAAACTGGAAACGGTTTTATCAGATGCTCTGTCTGACATGATCAAGGTTCCGTTCCAGGTTATCTGCAGTTATCACAACAAGATTCTGAGTGTCACGCTCATTAATCTGGAAAGCGGCAAATCCTATCTGATCGCAGCCATTCGGGGCAAGAAGAACGACGAAGGCCATGCCTATATTGAATTATTCTATGTGATGCCTCACTTCCAGGGCTTCGGAATCGGGCACACACTGCTGGAATACTATGCACAGCTTCAGCTTCTGGAAGGAGAAGAGGAAATCCATTTAAAACCCATACCGTTTCTTCCGGAAAGCAGGAATCCGATGGAATATTTCCGGCTTTACACATGGCTCGGCAAAAAGGACCATACGAAAATGTCCAGATACCAGCTGATCCGCTTTTACAAAAGCGCCGGCTTTGAACCGATTTATCCGAATGATCTCGGATCAGAGATGCAGAAGATTCTTCCGGTTACGGCATAAGTCTCCGGAATCTGCTCTGTTGTCAGTCGAAATTGTGTTTCGCTTTTAGCGCTGTAAATATTCATATCCTGAGGGAACCGACAGCCTGCCGGTTCCCTTCTCTTTATTCTTCTGATTTCCCTGCTTCTTTTTGCTTAAGCCTCTTCCATACCCCTTCCTCCAGAAAAGCCTCTGCGGATGCCTCCGCTTTCTCAACAATTTCTTCTTCATATCCTATCAGCTTAAGCAGGCGGATGGCATTGCGCGTCGTTGATCTGCCCGGAAGCAGACGATAAGAGAATGAGATCCTGTCATCGCTTACCTCCTCTGTAAAATGGTAATTCTCATAATCATCCTCCAGAATATAGGTAAGCTCGATATCATGGGTCGCGGCAAAGCAGATCACATTCCTGCCGGAAAGACTTTCGAGAATCTGTGCGGAGGCAGCAATACGTTCCACGGTATTGGTTCCCCTTAAAACCTCATCCACAAAGCAAAGAACCGGATACTCCTCTCCGATTTCGTCCAGAATCCGCTTCAGGGAACGGATCTCAGCAAGATAATAGCTTTCCCGGCCCAAAAGATCATCCTTTAATGCCATAGAGGTATATATGTGAAAGAAAGCTCCCTCATAGGACCTGGCCAGCGCCGTATGAATCGTCTGTGCCAGAATCGCATTGACAGCCGCGGTTTTCAGAAAGGTAGACTTTCCGGAGGCATTGGATCCGGTGATCAGAACTCCTCCTTGCGCCGAAATATCATTCGGCACAGGCTCTTTAATCAGAGGATGGTACATCCCTGACACATGAAGGATCCGTTTCCGGCAAAACCGGGGCTGCGCATAATAGGGCATCAGCTCCCGAAAAGAGGCCGCTGCTATACACGCCTCAAGAATTCCGGCCTGTTCCATCAAAATCCGGGCATCTTCTGCATGCTTTTTCAGTTCTTCCAGCATCGAGTTAAATTTGATAATGTCCAGATGAAAAAACATCCGGAAATAATCCGTCACACTCTCCATCAGATCACCGGCCAAATTCTGCCCTTCTTTCAAAAGGAAGCTGTTCCGGCGAAACCGTTCGAAGGAAATCCGTGCACGATGCATCCGCTCCAGATACCCGCTTATTTCCGGAATCGACGTTTTTTCCAGCTCCTCTGCCTGGGCAAGCAGCCGCATGACATACCGGAAACAGCTGATATAAGGCCGATCCTTCCCCATCTGCTTATAATACGTTCCGATATTTACACACATCACTGCCAGAAAAATAAGAATCCCCACTGTAGGAGCCACCACCAGCGCTGCGATCGACAAAGCCCCCAGAATTGCCTGAACAATATGGACGGTATTGCTTCTCTCCTCCAGCTCCAGAAGACGATCCATATACTCTGTCACCGACAGCCCTTTTGTCTTTCCGATATGGGCAAAAGCCACAGAAAGCTTCAG
The DNA here is from genome assembly GCA_022763925.1 of Lachnospiraceae bacterium. Taxonomy (GTDB): domain Bacteria; phylum Bacillota; class Clostridia; order Lachnospirales; family Lachnospiraceae; genus JAGTTR01. Next base: position 75,159 of record JALERW010000036.1, on the reverse strand, counting down.
CCGCTCTTCTTCATGTTCGGAGAAAAAGGTGATCAGCCGTTCCCTCTCGTTCAGAATGCCCGGATCCGCGCATGGGGTCCGGAGCATATAGTACAGGTATTCTTCCCCGGAGGAAGAGCTGGTCTGATTCATAACCATAAAGATCCGGTCCATATCCAGATCATTCCAGGTAATGTCATCCAGGCTCCACGAATCCTTCGTATATTTTCGGTAAAAAGACGCGATGGAAACCATGGCCCCAGGCTCATATTCCCGCTCCGGAATCTGCCCGTAGGCCTTTCGAAGCTTTTCCTTAAGCCTTCGTTCTTCCCGCTTCCGACCCGGATGAAGTTTCAGATCATTCATGGGCTTCCCCGTTCCCTTCATCCATGACCATTACCTCTCCCGATTCTTTTACAGGGCAGATCCGGTCCCGGTACGGCTCCGATACCGCAAGCTCCAGAAGCCGCCCCGGCGTCCCGTAGTCCTCCCACATATGCATAGGAACCGCAAAACGGGTGTCCGTATGTCTCATAAACCAGTCAAAGCCCCAGAAAAACTGTTCTTCCTGTCTCGGATCCAATACAAGAAATGCCACGTCCATATGCTCCTGTTCCAGAGATGCAATTTCCTTTTTATAGGAAACCTCCATAAACCGGTTATCCTCCTCGGGTTCTCCTTCCCAGTGCCACCAGTTCAGATCTCCCGCATGGTAAATCGTCTTCCCCTCCGTCCGGATCAGATAGGCAACTCCCTCATCATTGGATTTCAGCGTGTGCACAGACAGGTCATCCACCCTTCGGCTCTCATGTGCCTTCATCCGAAGGATGCCCTGCTCCTGTGCCTTTTTTCCGGTCATGATATCCCCGGAAAAGATATAGGTCACATCCAGGCCATTTTCCCGAAGCTTTAAAACATCCCGGTTGTAGTGATCCCCATGTCCGTGGCTTACAAACACATACCACTTCTTATCCCCGGAAGCCTTTGGAAGCTCCCCGCGGTAATAATCAAACAGCAGAACCTTCTTTTCCAGCTCCACCGAAAAACCACTGTGTCCGATATAAGTAATTTTCATCCTGTCCCATCTCCTTTGGCTGTCATAGCTCAAAAAGACTTTCCCCGGCCGCCTGAAGTGTCCGTGCGATCTCTTCTTCCGTGTGCGCAGAGGAAACAAACATGGCTTCAAACTGAGCCGGTGCCAGATAGATTCCCCGCTCGAGCATGCGGTGAAACCAGCGCGCATACTTTTCTGTATCCGAGGTTTTGGCTGAGGCATCATCGGTTACCGGCTGTCCGGTAAAAAACAGACTTCCGATGGAACCAATATAATTCACCTGATACATAAGCCCCATATCCGATAACAGCTGCTTAAGACCGCCAAAAAGCATTTGCCCCTTCGCTTCCAGTGCGTCATAGATTTCCGGGTGATCCCTCAGGGTTCGAAGCTGTGCCATGCCGGCTGCCATGGCTACCGGATTTCCGCTCAGGGTTCCTGCCTGATAAACCGGTCCTGCCGGTGCCACCATCTCCATAATATCCTTTCTTCCTCCATACGCGCCCACCGGCATTCCTCCTCCGATGATCTTTCCGTAGGTCGTAAGATCCGGCCGAATGCCGAACCTTCCCTGAGCTCCCGCACAGCCCAGCCGAAAACCGGTGATCACCTCATCAAAGATCAGAAGCGCACCGTGTCTGGTACAGAGGCTTCTCAGGTTTTCCAGAAATCCTTCCTTTGGCAAAACCACACCCATATTCGCACCTACCGGTTCCACGATTACCGCTGCGATCTGATCCGGGTATGTGTCAAAGAGCTCCTCCACCGCTTCCGGACAGTTATAGGGGGCCGTCAGCGTGTCTTTTGTACAGCCCTTCGGCACACCCGGGCTGTTGGGGATTCCTGCCGTCATGGCTCCGCTTCCTGCCATAACCAGCAGTGCATCACTGTGTCCGTGATAGCAGCCTGCAAATTTAATGATCTTATCCCTTCCCGTAAAGCCTCTGGCCGCACGGATAGCACTCATCACCGCCTCTGTTCCGGAATTCACCATGCGGACCATCTCCACAGACGGAACCATCTCACAGATCAGCTTTGCCATTTCCACCTCCGGCCGTGTTGCTGCGCCAAAGCTCAGCCCCATTTCACATGCCTCCTGCACGGCCTTTTGTACCTGAGGAGGATTATGGCCCAGGATCATCGGTCCCCAGGAACCCACGTAATCCAGATAGGTTTTTCCATCCTCATCCGTCATATAGGCCCCGCGGGCAGACCGGATAAAACGGGGAACTCCGTGTACACTTCCGAAGGCGCGGACCGGGCTGTTGACTCCCCCCGGAATATACCGCACAGCCTCCTCAAATAACTGCTCTGAACGTCCCATCAGCCGATTCTCCCTTCATCCATATATTGTGCCAGCTCCTGAGCAAAATAGGTCAGATAAATATCAGCTCCGGCCCGATATGCCGCCGCAGCCGTCTCACATATCACCCGGGCTTCATCAATATAATTCATTTTCCCGGCCGCTTTGATCATGGCATATTCTCCGCTCACACTGTATGCTGCCATGGGCAGATTTGTTGCTTCCTTCACCGCACGGATCACATCCCCATATGCCATGGCCGGCTTGACCATAAGAATGTCCGCACCCTCCTCCACGTCCAGAAGCGCTTCCTTTACCGCCTCCCGCACATTATGAAAATCCATCTGATAGGATTTCCGGTCACCGAAGGCCGGAGCTGAACCTGCTGCTTCCCGGAAGGGGCCATAATACGCGGAAGCATATTTCACTGCATAGGACATGACCGGCGTATTGACATAACCGTTCTTATCCAGACATTCCCGGATCGCACGGATCCGGCCATCCATCATATCTGAGGGCGCCACCATATCTGCCCCGGCCTGTACCTGCGAAAGAGCGGCTGCGGCCAACAGCTTCAGTGTCTCATCATTATCCACATAATCCCCCTTCAGTACCCCGCAGTGCCCATGGGAGGTATATTCACACATGCACACATCGGTCACATAGTAAAGCTCCGGACACTGCTTCTTTGCTTCACGAAGCGCTCTCTGCACGATTCCGTCCTGAGCATAGGCCTGACTGCCGCAGGCATCCTTCTCATCCGGAATTCCAAACAGCATCACCGACGGAACCCCGGCATCTGCAAGCGCCTCCAGCTTATAGGGCAGACGGTCCACACTGTAGCGGAACTGCCCCGGCATGGATAAGATCTCCTCCTCGATATGGGTTCCCTCTTTTACAAACAGCGGATAGATCAGTGAGGACTTATCCACTCTTGTCTCCCGCACCATCTTACGAAGGCTTTCTGTATTTCTGATTCTTCTTGGTCTGATCAGCATCTCTGTTCTCCTCTTTTCTTCCCCTCCGTGTACAGGGGTATCTTTTTACGTTTCTGTTTACAGCTTTTCCCGCGCAAGAAAACCGCGGAGCCTTTCTGCAGCCCTGCGCACCCTGCCGTGATCGGTACCTCCGCTGCTGATTCCGATCACGAGATCCTCCGAGCGTACCAGTGCAGGAAAATAAAAATCACAATGTTCCTTTTTATCTGCACAGTTGACCGGAATTCCTCTTCTCCTGCAGTCTGAAAATACCGCTTCGTTCACCCCCGGATCATCCGAGGCAGACAGCACAAGCTGTACACTGTCCGGAAAACAGGCTGCGTCTGTGCCGGAGTCCTTCCCGTAAAGTCCCTTCTTCCAGATAATCCTTCCATCCCTCATAAGCTGTTCCAGCCCTGCGGTCAGCGTCGGAGAAAGTACGGTAATCCCTGCGCCGAAATCCAGAAGACTTCGGATTCTCCGCTCTGCAACGGTTCCGCCTCCCACCACCAGGACAGAAACCCCGTCGAGATTGACAAACAGAGGAAAATACGTTCTGTCCTTTTCCATCGCATGCTCCCCTTTCCTTCTAATACTCAATTCCCTCCCGGGCAGCCAGACCCTTCCCGTAAGGATGCTTCACACTGCGCATTTCTGTCACATAATCCGCCAGCGAAAGAAAATCCTTCCCTGCATTCCTTCCGGTCAATACGACTTCCATATGCTCCGGCCGGTCTCTGAGAAAGGAAAGCACCTGCTGTTCATCCACAAGTCCGGCACTTAAGGCCGGCAAAAGCTCATCCAGTACCAGAAGATCCGCCTTTTCCAGGCAGGCGGCATCAAGCACCTCTTCCCACAGCTTCTGATAGGCCGTTCCTGCCTCCTGCTTTTCTTCCAGTGTCATGCGGAAGGTAAAGCCGAAGGACCTCTGACAGACCATCACACGGATTTGCGGGATTTTCCACAGTTCTTTGATCTCGGAAGAGCTTCCGTCCTTTAAAAACTGGGAAAAAATCACCTGTCGGCCGCTTCCCGCACAGCGAAGCGCCAGCCCAACGGCCGCTGTTGTCTTTCCTTTTCCATCCCCGCAGTAAATATGAAGCTTTCCCTGTTCCATCTATCCTGTCTCCTTATTATCCATGTTTTTGTCTCCCCAACCGGTCAGAACGCGGTCAGAAGCAAAAGAACCGCCGCCCGTACAGCGCCGAACAGAAAAAGTCCCAGACCGGCACTGATATACAACAGGCGATCTGCCTTCAGAATATCCTCCGGCTCTGCAGGCCGCAGAGGATCTCCGATCAGCGGCTTTTCATGCCGCTGTCCGAAGTACCATGCATCCCCTGCAAGCTGAAGATGCAAGGCTCCGGCCATCGCTGCCTCTGTCTGGGCAGAATTGGGACTGGCATGCTTTTTCCGGTCTCTCTTAAATATTTCCCAGGCTTTTTTCCCGTCCTCCCGGCCTATGAAGGCGGCAAGCACCAGAAGCAGGCCGGAAATTCTGGATGGAATAAAATTCAGCACATCATCCAGCCGTGCAGCACATTTCCCGAAATAAAAATACGTGCTATTTTTGTAGCCGATCATGGAATCCATCGTATTGACCGCTTTATAGAGAAGCATCAGTGTCGTTCCGCCCAAGGCGAGATAAAACAGAGGTGCGATCACGCCGTCCGACAGATTTTCCGCCACGGTTTCCACCGCGGCCTTTGTGATCCCCTCTTCTCCAAGCCGGTCCGTATCTCTTCCGACAATTCTGGATACCGCCTTTCTGGACGCTGAAATATCCCTCTCCTTCAATGCCTGATACACATTTCTGCTTTCCTGTTTCAGAGATTTTACTGCCAGAAGCTGATAGGAAAGCAACAGTTCCGGTATAAAACCGGCCCATCCGGAAACCGAATACAGGCAGACAGTCAGTGCACTCCATATGATCCATACGAGACCAAGTACAAGAAAGCACAGCAGAATTCCACACAGAAATTCCATTCGCCCTTTTTCTTCTTTTTCCTCCAGTCGATCCGTCAGTGATCGAAAATATCCGTCCAGCTTCCCGATCAGAAGACCGATCAGGCGCACCACATGGGGCATACTCTCCGGATCCCCGAAACAGAGATCCAGTAAAAACGCACCTGCCATAAGATACAGTATTTTCATGCTATGGCCATTTCCTTTCTATTTCGATCCGGTGCTTCTCTTCATTCCACCATCCCGAATATCCTTCTCCATTCGATACCATCCAGTCGTAGCCGCTTTTTCGGGGAATTCCCAGCGTTTCCAGAAGTCCCATGATCGTTCCGCCGTGAATAACGAAGGCCGCATGAGACAGCCGTTCCCCGGTACAGATCCTTACAGCCTCTTCAAAGGCCTCAAGAGAACGCCGTTTCACATCTTCCATGGACTCTCCTCCCGGACACGGAAGCGTTCCTGCACTTTCGATCCAGGCACGATACTCCCGGTTATCCTTCAGCTCTTCATAGGTTTTATACTCAAAGCTTCCGAAATCTGTTTCCCGAAGGCCCTCCAGCACCCGGATCTTTCCTTCAGGGTACAAAAGCTTCGCGGTCTGGATGCAGCGAAGCATCGGACTGGAAAAGATAAGCTGCGGATCACTTTTTCCTTGCTTTTGCCTCTCTGCCGTCTGAAGAAGCTTCAAAATTCCTTCCGGGCAAAGAGGTTCATCCGTACGGCCTACATATCGCTTTTCCGCGTTTCCGCCCGTCTGTCCATGACGGATCAGATCCACCCTCAGCATACGTCCGTCTCCCGCTTCAGACACTGAGGAATTCCGCACACCATACGATAGACCTCTTTGGAACAGGCCGCAATACGACAGGCTGCGCGTCCTGCCGCCTCTCTCCATTCCCGTTCAAAAGCATCCACGGGCACCACGCCGCAGCCCACTTCATCCGTAATGACCCAGGCGTTCGGATTTCTGCGCAGGAATTCCTCTGTCAGCGCTTCGGGATCCTCCCCGCGTTCCATACACCGCCGGATATATAATTCAAAATGATTTACTGCCCGGCAGGTATAAAGCTCCCCGTCGGTACAGTCTGCACCGTCCGCGATCAGGGCCGCAGCCTGACCGGAAGGGATACCAGGCTCCTGCTCCATACACTGTCTCACAAAATCATATTTCCCCTGAAAGCGTCCCCCGGTCACAAGCCGCATACCATCCGCCTGCGCTTCCGACGCCTTCTGCAAATATACTCTTCCGTCCAGAAGACAGCTGCAAAGCTTCTCTCCTTCATAGGAAAGCTTCAGGGAGAAAAAGCTTCTCCGCTCCCGAAGAAGTCTGAGAAATACCCGGTCTCCCTCCCACAGATTCAGCTCTTCTATCCTGTCCATGGCAACCCACCGAAGGGTTCCCTCCGTACAGGGTACCGGCTCCCCTTCCCATTCCGTTGCCGTATAAAGACACATATATTCGGTCTCCCATCGATCTGAAACAAAGGTAACGATTCCCCGGAAAGCATATCTGGTAAGAAGAAATCCGGTTTCCTCCCGAACCTCCCTGAGAAGGCAGTCCTCCGGACTTTCCCCTTCCTCAAAGTGACCTCCGACCCCGATCCATTTTCCTTCATTGGCATCCTGTTTCTTTACATTCCGGTGCAGCATCAGATAAGCGCCGTCCCTCTCCAGATAACAAAGTGTCGTTAATTTCATGCGTTCCTCCTCTTCCCGAATCCTATATCTGATCCTGCCATAAACAGGCTACAGGCACAGCCGAAAACCGATCAGCCAGCCGGTCATCATGACAAGCTCACAAACCTGCAGAAAGAATCCCGCAAGGTCTCCCGTAATCCCTCCAAACTCCTTTCCGCTCATCCGGTGATAATACCAGAAGGAAAGGAGGGCTGCCAGCCACATGCCCGCCGCGGCACCGGGACTTAGCACAAACATCAGAACTGCGCAAACAGCCAGAAACATTCCCATGGTGATCTTCACGGCCCGTTTGACCGCCGTTTCGGAAAAACCGGCTGCCAGACCGCTGCTTTTTGCACAGGGAAAGCTTACCACCGAAAGGCCGCTGAATGCCCTGGAAACCGTAAAACCAAGGGCAAGTACCAAAAGAGAGCGGTATGTTCCGGGAGCATCCCCTGAAAGGAGCGCAAAAAACTCACTGTTCTGCCCGAAGCTCAGCAGAAGATAACAGCCGCAGGAAAGTACAGCAAAAGCACCCGCCCGGGAATCCTTCAGTATTTCCAGCTTCTTCTCCCTGGACTGATAAGAGCTCAGCGCATCCATGGTATCCATCAGTCCATCCATGTGGATACCTCCGCTTAACAGCACCGGAAGGAGGGTCAGAAGAACCGCCGACAGGATCTGACCGATTCCAAGTGCTCTGCAGAGCAGGAAGAGTCCCGTGTACAGAAATCCAAGGACCGTACCAACCAGCGGAAAAAAGCACATGACATAGCGCATATTTTCCTTCTTCCACTCCACTGCCGGCACAGGAATTTTCGAATACATGGAAAATGCAATCAGCATACTGTTTAAAATGCGCATGGTCCTTCCTCCCCGCGTGTGATTTCTGTTTTTTTTGCTCTCTTCCGAACATCCGGCCGTCCGGCTGCTGCCTCAATCAGAAGATCTGCCCGGCATCCCAGGTACCGGTTGAGCCTTCCAAGGACCTCCAGATACTGCATGGTCTGCTCTTCATAACAAATGCCGTCCGCAAACAGGTCGTTGGTCACGATCACCAGATGCCGGCACTGACGCTCCAGCTTCTCCAGATCCTCCGACAGCTTCTTTACGTACCATTCGGTCCCTTCCGGCCCCGGCTCATCAAACAGCTCATTGGCAACCAGATTGGACAGGCATTCCAGCAGAACCGCTCCCTTTTCCGGTAGAACCAGGCTTCCCACATTCCGGAAGCATTCCACCGTCTGAAAGGGCTTCCCGCTTCTTAAGCTTTGATGGCGTTCCACCCGCTTTCTGCCTTCTGCCCCCCACGGATGCATGGTTGCAATATAATAATTTACCTTTTCCTTCAGTCCAAGAACATAATCCTCAGCCAGTTCGGATTTACCGCTCCCGCTTCCTCCGATCAGTACTGTCAGCATAAGCTCTCTCCTTTTCATACTCCCGGCAAAGACGGATAAAACGCTTTGCCAGAGCAGGCTGCGAATAATAATACAGGTGAGGAAAGCCCGCCAGAATTCTCTTCTCCTGTCTCATACACCGGGTGCTTCCCCTCCCGGAGGCTTTATGTGCCGCAAACACCTGACCATTTTCTGTACTGTCCCAGTAATGGAACTCATGGCCGCGGATCTCCTCCCCCTCCGAAAGATAGAGATTCTCCTCTTCTGCACTCAGACGTACATACCCAAACCGCACAAGTCTTCCCGCCGGGAATCCCTCTCCCTTCAGCACGCCTGCCATCTGACAGCCAGCTCCATCCGCGGTTTTCAGCGTCTCCTGAAGATACAGAAATCCACCGCATTCCGCGAGACAGGGCATGCCCTGCAAAAGGGCCTCCCGCACGGCGGCTCTCATGGCTGCATTTCCTTCCAGCTTCCCGGCATGCAGCTCCGGATATCCTCCGCAAAGCAAAAGTCCGCTGATTCCCTCCGGCAGGGTCTTATCCTCCAGCGGAGAAAAAAACACAGGCTCCGCCCCGAAAGCGGCAAGTACCTCGAGATTCTCCGGATAGAGAAAACAAAAGGCCGCATCTTTTGCAACACCAATGCGCACCGGCGTCCTGTCCCGTTTCTCCTCCTCTGCCAGCACCCGAAGCAGACGAACCTGATCAGGAAGAGTTTCTTCCAGAGAGGCAGCCGATTCTGCCGCCTGCAGGATTCCTTCCATATCCAGAGTTTCTGCCATAACGGCTCCCAGCTTTTGGATCTTTTCCTTCAGGTTTTTAACCTCTTCCGGAAGCACCAGCCCCAGATGCCTGCCGGGAAGCTCGGTATCTGAAAGCTCCGGGACATATCCGAGCACACGGATTCCTTCCCCTGAAAGCTCATCTTCGGCCATACGCCGGATCAGCGGATACATATGGCTGTTCATACGGTTAAAAATCACCCCGACGATACCGCTGTCCGTCCGGTAATCGGCAAATCCCTTCACCAGAGGGACAAGCGATTTGCTCATACCGCGCGCATCCACCACAAGAATTACCGGAGTGTTTGTCTCCCGGGCCACCTCATAGGCACTGGCCCGGTCGCTGGTACCGCCCAGCCCGTCATAATATCCCATCACGCCTTCCAGGACGCAGACGTCCGCCCCGGAGCCCTTTGTCCCAAGAAGCCAGCGCAGCATCGGACCGTCACAGAACCAGGGGTCCAGATTACAGGAATCCGTTTCCAGCACCGCCCGGTGAAACATGGGGTCTATGTAATCCGGGCCACATTTAAATGCTCCCGCCCGGTATCCTTTCTGTTTCAGCGCCTCCAGGAGCCCGCAGGTAAGCAGGGTTTTCCCGCTTCCGCTGGATACTCCCGCCAGCATGATTCTCGGCAGCTTCATTCTTCCATCCTTTCTTTCGGGGAAGCGAACAGAGATGCCCCTTCCCTTTTCCCGCAAAAAGAAATCACATAAACCGGATTCTGCCCTTCCATCAGATGAACTGCACCTGCCCGTCTGCCTCTGGATATCTGAACCTGCACGATTTCCGGCTCAGACCAGGCCTGCTCCTTTATGCAGCGCAGCGCCTCTCCTGCCGTTTCCAGAGTCACAGCATTGAGTACCACCCGGATGTCCGGATTTTTCTCAAGCAGCCGTTCCAGGATTTCCTTCAGATTGCCTCTGCTTCCTCCGATGAACGCATGCGTAGGCGCCGGAAGCGGATCCATGGCCTGCGGGGCCTTCCCGTAGACGGGTATCACATTAGGCGTGCGGAACTTTCTTTTGTTTTCCCGGATCAGATCCAGCGCATCCGCCTTCTCCTCAATGGCATACACGGTTCCGTCAAAGGCTTTTCTGGCCGCCTCCACAGATACCGAACCGGTTCCCGCGCCCACATCATAGATAATACTGTCACTGGAAAGCCGCAGCTTTGAAAGTACCACCGCCCGTACTTCCGCCTTGGTCATGGGAACTTCTCCGCGGATCCATTCCTCATCCGCAATTCCAAAGGAATCCTCCTTTACATAATCCGGATTCCGTATCACTGCAGCACACAGACCGGAAAACCGGTTCTTTACCAGCTCCTTCGGAGTACCCTCGGTGATCCTCTCCTTCCCATAAGAAAGATCCTCACCTACCGAAATCTGCACCTGAAAGAGGCCGTATTCCATCAGCTCCTGACACATGGCCTGCACGCTCTCCTGACCGTTCAGGAGGGTAAACACAGCCGGATGGGTGTCCACCTGAAACACAAGGTTCCCGCTTCGTCCATGAAGGCTTACCGGCTTCACCTCCTCATAAGAAAGCTTCAGCCTGGAGCAGAGATAGGACATCGTGGAAATCCCCGGAAGGATCCGAAGCTTCGGATCCAGGGAAAGCAGCGCCTCCTTCAGGGCACCTGCCCCGCTGTAAAAGCCGCTGTCCCCGGACAGAAGAATACAGATATTCTCATATTCCGGATGCTCTGACAGATACGCAAAAATCTCTCCGGGCTGATATCCCTTCCAGAGGGAACAGGAATATCCCCGGGCACAGTCCAGCATCCGTTCTGCACCCATACAAAGATCTGCATTAACGATCGCCTGACGCACCTCATCGGTCATGGTTCCCTCACTGCCCATACCGATTCCGGCCAGCGTAATATGTCTTCCTCCGTTCAGATGATAAAGCTTTTTCAGATGATCCATTGCCTGTGTAAGGGAATACCCTTCCTCCCTGGAAGGCCTTCCCACGATGATCAGCTGTGCATTTGCCTGCCGGGCTGCCAGTACCTTTTCCTCAAAGCCTCCTTCGCGCCCGGACTCCTTCGTCACCATCCAGCGTGATTTGGTCTGAACAAGCAGCGCTTCATTCATTTCCCTGGAAAAGGGTCCCTGCATACAGATCAGGTTTTTCCGGTCAAATCCCATCTCCATGCAGTCTGAAACGGTCTGCGCATCCGGAAGAATCCGCGGATATACCCTTGTACGGTAATCTGCCAGCTTCCGGTATTTGTACAGCTCCTTGCTTCCCGTAGAGACCAGCACATTCCCTTTTGTATGGGACAGGAACTCCACTGCCTCTTCCACCGTTGCCACATGAATCCCCTCCGCCGCATCCGCTTCCCTCCGGACAATGCGAAAATAGGACAGGGCGGCCCGTTCTGCCGCCCGCCGGATATTGTCGCTGGCCTCCCGGGCATAGGGATGGGTAGCGTCAAGCACCAGATCAAATGCATTCTCCTGCATCTTCCGGTACATTTCTTCCTCATCCAGCCGACCGCAGGATACCCGGATCCGTTCGGATTCCTCCAGCATTTCCCGTCCGTAATCGGTAGCCACCACAACCTCGGCAGAAAGCTGATTTCTTCTTACAAAATCCACCAGCTTCCGTCCTTCCGTCGTTCCCGCAAATATCAACAACTCTCTAGTCAAATCTGATTCCCTGCCTTCCAAGTGCCAGCGCACAGGTTACACCCTCGCGGATGCTTTTCCCGCAGATCAGGCATCCTCCTTCACTTCCGGCCACTGCCGCACGCTCACATACATTGTCTATCCCGGTAACCTCTTTTACGAAGGCAGAGGTCTGAAATGTCCCCTCCGCCTTCGATAACTCCTCCTTTGAGAAACATCGAAAGGGCAGCCCTTCCTCCCTGCAGAACGCAAGGATTCCCGGCTCCCCAGCCTTCAGATCAATGGAAAAAATTCCCCGAACATCCTTCATATTATATCCGGCCTTTGTGACCGTCTCACGAACGGCAGCCGAAACAGCGTCCTTCGGGGTACATCTGCGGCATCCGATTCCCACATACAGTCTTGACGGATACAGATGCAGCGTCCTTTTTCCTATATTCTTTCCTGTTTTTGTCACACAAATACCAAAATCCGGATAGTTTTCTGTACCTTCCTCACCCAAACGGCCTTCCTCCACCCGGTACAGCTCTGGCGGAAGCAGACCGATCACCGGGAGCTCACTGAAAAATGCCAGACGCTCTCCGGAAAGAATTCTTGCCGACGCTTCCCTGGCCAGCTCCTTTTCTTCAATCACAAGTCCATTGGTCCCTGCAAACACATCCACTGCGAAATGACCGTTCACATCGGTAGCTGTCGTAAGGACCGGCTCTGCCCCCAGAAGCTCTGCAAGGCAGCAGGCCAGAGCATTCGCTCCCCCCACATGTCCGGACAGGATCGGAATCACATGCCTTCCCAGCTCATCCGCCACCAGCACCGCCGGATCCTCCCACTTGCTTTTCAGAAACGGTGCAATACTGCGGACAGCAATTCCGCATGCACCGACAAAAAGGATGGCTTCCTGCGTTCGAAACATTTCTCCCGTCCAGTCAGTAAGGCTTCCCGTCATTACCTGCATACACACGGTATGCGGCTCCTCACAGGAGGCCCCGGGCAGGAAGGCTTCCCTGACTGCAAAAGCCGATACCTGCATCCCCTTCCTCTTTAGCTTTTCGGAAAGCTTCAGGGCCAGAAGGCAGCCCCGGCCGGTAAAGCCTATTACTGCAATCCGCTCCATATGCCGCCGTTCCTCCCTTCTTTCTCATCGTCTTTCTTTTCCCCGATGATGCTATTGTATCACAGAAGCTTTTCTCTTTTCAAGGCAGCAAGAAGCTCCTCTGCCTGCCCGGTCCTGCCAAGGATTCCATATACATTGGAGAAAACAATCGCTCCCACCCGGAACCGCTCTTCGGCCCTGCGCTTCAGATGCTCCTCGATCTTTCGCATCAGCCCCTCCATGACCGGTTCCAGAAGACCTGCCTTTTGGATATGCCCAATAGCCTCATCCGTTGTCATACTGTCCAGAATATCCAGAAGAAGGGGCGAAGCTGCACCGCATCGCACCGCCTGCGCACACAGGATGGCCATTCTTGCGTCCCCGAAGGCAGAATGCGTATTCATCATGCCCTCTGCAAGCTTGACAAATTTTCCGATATGCGCAACATACAGCACGCCCTTGGCTCCGGCGCAGGCAGCAGCATCCAGGCTTTCCCCCACATAATTGCTGCATTTTACCGGCTGTATCCCGTCTGCCAGATGGCTGCTGCGCACAAAGCTTTCCCCGTAATTGCCCGGTACCATCAGTACATAACCGTTTCCGTTCTCCACCGCCATTTTTGTTTCCAGCGCAATAGTCCTGGTAAGTGCCTCCTCACTCATGGGCTCCACAAGTCCGGTGGTCCCCAGAATGGAAATCCCTCCCTCAATGCCAAGACGGGGATTAAAGGTTTTCCTGGCCAGTGCCTCCCCTCCGGGAACCGATATTTCAACCAAAGCTCCGCAGGATACGGAAAATTGTTCCCAGACATCCCGAACCGCCTGAAGGATCATCTGACGGGGGACCGGATTGATCGCCGGCTCCCCCACCGGCACGGAAAGTCCGCTCCTCGTCACTCTCCCAACGCCCTCGCCGGCAGACAGAATCATCTTTTCATCCTTTCCCTCCGACACCTTCGCATACACAAGCATACCGTCCGTAACATCCGGATCATCCCCGCTGTCCTTTCGCACCGCACAGATACAGGCATCCTCCTCCCTTAGGCATATCTCCACCGGAATGGTAAGATAAGATCCCTCCGGAATCCGGACAGTCACGGATTCGGGCGGACGGCCGTCAAGCAGCATCTGCGCGGCTGCCTTCGCCGCAGCCGCTGCACAGGTGCCCGTGGTAAATCCGAAACGCAGCTGCCTTCCTCCCTTATAAATATACCGCTCCTCCATAGGCTACACCATGAGGAAGCGGGATGGCATCTGAATGCCCGCGCGGACCCGGATGGCAGATGCCCGTTCCTTCGCCTCCGCAAGAAGCGCTTCTTCATCTATCGTCAGCACCTTCCGGTCCTTCATCAGCCATTTGCCGTCACACATCGTGCTTTCCACGTTACAGGAATGCATGGAAGTCACCAGATTTGCGATGGGGTCATGCATCGGCTGCATACACACAGAATCCGGATTGATGACAATAAGGTCTGCCTTTTTGCCGGCCTCAAGGCTTCCGGTACTGTCTCCCTCAAGAACAGCCCTGGCACCGTTGATCGTTGCCATACGCAGAATCTCCTGTGCCTTCACCACTGTAGGATCCAGCCTCCAGCCCTTATGGATCAGGGAAGTCACCCAAAGCTCATCTACCATATCCATCCGGTTATTGGTAGGGGCTCCGTCTGTACCTATGGAAACACAGATCCCCTCTTTCAGCATTCTCGGCACCTTGGCAAAGCCCAGCACACGCATGGCAGATGCCGGATTATGGGAAACCTTGACCTGATGATCCCGGAACATCTCCACCTCTTCATCCGTCAGCCATACGGTATGTACGGCAAGAAAATTTTTATCCAGAATACCCAGATCACGCAGATGGGTAACCGTAGAAACTCCGATCTTCTCCTTCAGGTAATCCACCTCCGACTTGGCCTCCGCCACATGCATATGGATACCCACGCCATATTTGTCTGCCAGCTCCTTGGTTTTCAGAAGCAGCTCATCGGTGGCATTAAAAATCGTGCGGATTCCGAACCATACCTTGATTCTTCCGTCTGCTGAATTGTGAAAGCGCTTCAGATTCTCCTCCTGTGCGTCCAGCTCCTCACGGGCCGTATGCTGCCAGGATGCCGGCAGCCCCTCGCCGCAGTCCATAACGGACTTGGCCAGCTTTCCGCGGATTCCTGCTTCCGCTATCCCTCTGGCCATTCCGCTGACAAACTGTCCTCCGGGCTCAGCGATACTGGTCACTCCGCATTTGATCTGCTCCAGTGCACACAGAAGCGTGGAAATATAGGAATCCTCCTCCGTCATGCTGCTCTCATAGGGCCAGATCCGGTCATGCAGCCAGGTCAGAAGATCCACATCATCTGCCAGCCCTCTGGCAAGCTGCTGAGATGTATGCACATGCGT
The DNA here is from genome assembly GCA_022763925.1 of Lachnospiraceae bacterium. Lineage (GTDB taxonomy): Bacteria > Bacillota > Clostridia > Lachnospirales > Lachnospiraceae > JAGTTR01. The sequence goes on along the minus strand of JALERW010000036.1, from coordinate 59,898 downwards.
GTTGACAAAACCGGGCAGAAGAATCTTCCCCTCACAGTCAAGCACCTCATCACAGGATGCCTCGTCTGTCTCAAAATTTCCGACCTGTATGATCCGGTCATCCTCTGTCAGGACATTTCCCCTGGTAAATACTTCTCCCCGTTCATTCATCGTCACAACCATTGCGTGTTTCAGTAAGCGCTTCATATTCTTCCTCCATCTTTCTTAAGGGAAAAAGTCAGACTTCTTCCCTCTCCTAATCTTCCAGATATTCTCTGTAATCCGCCTCACTGGCAAAAAGCATATAGCTTCCGTTCACGTATCCCATATACCCTTCTACTACCGTATATCCTTTCATAAGCCGATCCGCTCCTTTCCTTTCGTTCCTTTGTTCTAAGAAAAGTATAGCGCATCAGCTGTCCAATAAAACGGACTCATCTCTGCCCGGACGGCTTATTTCAGATGCTTATAAGGCTCCACCTTTCCTCCTTCAAAGGAAGGCAGCATCCGGTATGCGGCAAATCCGGCCTGAAGCACCGGATATGCCGCGGCAGCACCGGTTCCCTCTCCCATACGCATGTCCGCGTACAGAAACGGCTCAAGCTCCAGGGCATCCAGTATACGCTTTCCGGCCGGTTCCGCAGAGCAGTGGGTGGCAAACATATAATCCCTGCAGTTCGGGTTCAGCCTCACCGCACAGTATGCCGCCACCGACGAAATGAATCCGTCGATCAGCACCGGAACATGAAAAAGCGCACCTCCGATAAAGCATCCGGTCATACCGGCAATATCCAGCCCCCCCACCTTGGAGAGAACATCCAGCACGTCCTCCGGATCCGGCCGGTTCCGCTCGACAGCCCTTTGGATCACCTCGCACTTTTTCTTCAGCCCTTCTGTGGAAAGGCCGGCGCCTCTGCCCGTTACGGCTTCCGGAGCCTCTTTAAGGAACACGGACACTATGGCACTGCTGGTCGTTGTATTTCCGATGCCCATTTCTCCCGTAATAATCAGATTCTTTCCTCTCCGGAGCATCTTTTCCACCATGCGGATTCCGGTAAGGATCGCCTCTGCTGCCTCTTCCCGGGTCATGGCCGGCCCATCGACAATATTTCCGGTACCCTTTCTCACCGGCACATTGATGATCCGCTCCTGCTTTCCTTCAGAAAGCATACCGATATTTACCGGGTAAACCTCCGCGTGAATCTCTTCTGCCAGAATACATACGGCAGAGATACCCTGCCCCATATTTTCCAGTACCTGGGCTGTCACTTCGCTTTTACTCTGGGAAACCCCTTCTTCGACCACGCCGTTGTCGGCGGCCATGATAAGGACTGCCGGGCGGTCAATGGCCGGACGAAGGGTTCTCTGGATCCCTGCTGTGCGCACCACCGCCTCTTCCAGCTTTCCGAAGCTTCCCAACGGTTTGCACAGACTGTCCCAGCGGTTTTTGGCCTTTTCCATATATTCCTTATCCGCGGGCTCTGTTTTTTTAAGAAGCTCCAGAAGCTGCGCTTCCCGGCTTTCCTTTTCTTTTCGGGAGCTTCTCATCTGCTGCTTTTCCATACTCATATCCGTTTGCTTCCTTCCATTCCTTACTGATCCTGTGCTTCTGCATACAGCATCGCATTGATAACGGCCGCCGCAATATTGCTTCCGCCTTTTCTCCCTCTGGCCGCAATGCACGGAATACCGGCCGTCAGAATCAGCTCCTTGGCCTCCACTACATTCACAAATCCCACCGGCACAGCAACGATCAGTACCGGACAGATTCTTCCCTCCTGAATCAGATCATACAGGCGGATCAGGGCCGTGGGCGCATTTCCCACCGCGATGATCAGCGGCTCCTTAAGAAGAGCTGCCCGGTCCATGGAAACTGCTGATCGGGTCATTCCCCGCTCTTTTGCCTCGCGCGCCACATCCTCGTCCCCGATAAAGCAATGCACTTCTCCTCCGAAGCTTTTCAGTACCCGTTTATTGATCCCTGCCATGGCCATGGTGGTATCCGTCACAATGTGAGCTCCGCTTCTGAGCGCATCCATCCCGATTTTTACCGCTTTGGGAGTAAAATACAGATTATCCGCATAATCAAAATCCGCGGAAGTATGAATACAGCGCCGGATCACCGAGTATTCCGGTTCCGGAAAGGTCCGCTCCCCCAGCTCCTTCTGTATGATCTCCATACTTCTCTTTTCAATTTCCTCCGGCTTTACAAACTGTGTCCTTTGCATCCTCTTCCTGTGACTCCTCTCATTGGATTCTTCTGCATCTCTTTATATGCCCCTGTTCAGAATTTCATATATTTTTTCCATATCCACCGAGCGGCGCACCAGATCCGCCAGCCGGTCATACTCCCGCTCCTTCCATTCCGCTGCATCTACAGCTGGTCCGAAATCCGCAAGGCCCTTTTTTTCTCTTAAAAAACCGGCAAGGGCGGATACCGTGTCCTCCTGGTCAAACAGGCCATGAAGATACGTACCGGCAGCCAGGCCGTCTTTTCTCACACAGCCGTCCAATCGTCCGTCCGAGAGTCGAAGGAAGGGCTTTCCCCCTTCCGAGAGGGTACTCCTTCCCATATGAATTTCATAACCCGATACCTCCTGCTTCTTTTTTCCCCGGAAAAACTCCGGGCAGGAAATCATGGTTCCCGTTATGCGGGTCCTGGTCTTTTCCGGGGAAAATTCGGTTCTTACGGGAAGAAGCTCCATGCCGCGCAGGCTTCCCTTTTCTTCTGTCCCAAAGGGATCCTTAAGAACCTCTCCCATCATCTGAAAACCGCCGCAGATTCCAAGAACCGGAACTCCCATGGCATTCTGCCTCTTAACAGCCGCCTCCAGCCCGCTCTGTCTCAGCCATTTCAGATCGCCCATGGTATTTTTGGTCCCCGGCAGGATTATGAAATCAGGCGTTCCCAGCTGATCTGCCCGGGACACATATCGCACACGCACCCCTTCCTGTCGGTCAAGGGAAGCAAAATCCGTAAAATTGGAAATTCTCGGTAAACGAATAACCGCCGCATCCGCCTGACCGACTGCGGCATCCGTTCTTGACAGCCGGTCGGAAAGACTGTCCTCATCGTCCAGATCCAGAGGCTCCATGGGAATCACGCCCAGCACCGGAACGCCCGTCAGCTCCTCAATTTTCTGAAGTCCCGGCATTAAAATATTTACATCTCCACGGAATTTATTGATCAGTATTCCCTTCACATACGCGCGCTCTTCCTCTTCCAGCAGCTGTATGGTTCCGTAAATGCTTGCAAACACACCGCCCCGGTCAATATCCGCCACAAGAAGTACCGGAGCCTTTGCCATTTTTGCCATCCCCATATTTACCAGATCCTGATCCTTCAGATTAATTTCCGCTGGGCTCCCGGCCCCTTCCAGAACAAGGATGTCAAATTCCTCCTCCAGCGCACGGTAGGCCCGTTCCACCTCCGGAACCAGTTCTCTTTTTCTCCGGTAATATTCCATGGCTCCCATATTCTGCCATACCTCACCATTTACGATCACCTGGCTTCCCATACTGCTGGTGGGCTTTAATAGAATCGGATTCATCTCCACACGGGGCGCAATCTTCGCCGCTTCCGCCTGCATCACCTGCGCCCGTCCCATTTCCAGCCCATCCTGCGTAATATAAGAATTCAGCGCCATGTTCTGTGATTTAAAAGGGGCGCACCGGTAACCGTCCTGATAAAAAATACGGCAGAATGCCGCTGCCACAAAGCTCTTGCCCGCATTGGACATTGTTCCCTGTATCATAATGGATTTTGCCGACATACGGTCACTCCTCTCCAAGTGCATCCAGCAGTCTTCTGTTCTCACTGCCGGTGCGCACGGCTGTCCGGTACCAGCTGTGACCCAGCCCCGGATAATTGGCACAGCTGCGGATCAGGATATGCTGCTTTGGAATCATGCTTTCCAGATCCTGCCGCCGGCTCTGAAACAAAAGATAATTGGCCTGTCCGTCAACGACCCGAAAGCCCTTCTCCTTCAGACCGTTAAAGAGCTCCTTTCGAAGAGGTACAAGCGCCGCTGCGGTCCGGGCCGCATAGCCCTCCTCCCTGCAGGCGGCAATTCCGGCAGCCTGCGCCACACAGGAAATTCCCCAGTCCTGTCCGCACGCCCGCAGCCTTCGGATCAGACCGGCATCCGCCGTCAGAAGATAGCCGATCCGTATCCCCGCCAGCGCGTACATTTTCGTAAAGGATTTCAGGACCACCAGCCTGCGGCAGCTTCCCAGATACTGTTTCACGGAAGCGGACAGCTCATTCTCCGTAAAATCCAGGAAGCATTCATCCACCACAAGAACAACTCCCTTCCGTTCCGACTGTTTCACGATCTTCAGCAGCAGCTCTGCGGAAATGAGCCGGCCGGTTGGATTATTGGGATTGCACAAAAACGCCATATCTCCGCTTTTGAGAAGCTGAAGCTGCGCAAGGTATGCTTCTTTAAGGTCAAACTGCTGCTGAGGCTGCAGGAAAAAACGCAGAAGCTTTCCGTTGGCTGCCCGAACCGCCTTTTCATATTCCAGAAAGGAAGGAGCGCACACGAGTACCGTCTCCGGCCTTATCGCATAACAGAGCCGGAATATGAGCTCAGCCGCTCCGTTTCCGGCATACACCCATTCCATGGGAACCTGCTCTTTCTGCCCGATCGCCTTTCGAAGCGCGTCCTGTCCGGCATCCGGATAATAGGCTGCCCGCAGAAGACTCTCCTCCATGGCCTTCCTCACGGACAAAGGACAACCGAACGGATTCAAATTCGCTGAAAAGTCCAGAAGATCACGGTAAGATACTCCCAGTCTTTCTGCCTCCCGAAATACAGCCCCTCCGTGCAGCATCAATCGTCCTCCCTTTCCGCCTCAGACAGCAGCCGCCTGACAATGCCGTCTGACGAGTATTCCTCCGAAACAGCATATACCGAAAGCCCTTGCTTTCTTACCTCCGCCGCTGTTACGGGTCCGATGCAGAGCAGCTTTGTCCTGTCCGGCAGCTGCTTACCGGTACAGGCTGCAAACACACGCACAGCCGAAGGACTTGCAAACAGCACATAATCCGCCTCCGGGAGCTGGCGCATAAGCTCCTCCTTTTTCTGTTCTTCCGCCCTTTGCCTGTAAATAGACAGCTCTGTACAGGAGATCCCCTGCTGTTTCAAAAGAGTGGGCAGCTCCCGGGAGCCTTCCGCTGCACGCAGCAGAAGAACCTTTTCCGAAGGCTTTATCTGATCCGAAAGCTCCCTTGCCAGAACGGCGGACGTATACACGGAGGGAACAAAATCCGGATACAGTCCATACTCCTTCAGGGTCCTTCCGGTTCCTTTCCCTATTACGGCAAACTTCATGTCAGAAAGGCATCTCCGGTCAATGCTCCGGTCAGACAGCTGGCCAAAGAACTGCCGGACCCCGCTGGAGCTGGTAAAGACCGCCCAGGAATAGTCCTTAAGATTCCTGAATGCCTCTTCCTTTTCTTCCGATTCCAGTTCCTCGGTCCGGATCAGACTAAAGGGCACCGCCTCCATACCATAGTCCCGAAGCGATATTGCCAGTCGGTCCGACAATTCCTTTGTTCCGGTAAGCAGAATCCGCTTTCCGGACAGAGGCTTTTTTCCATACCAGGACAAACGGCCGGACAGGGAAACCGTATCCCCTACCACAAGCACGGATGGTGTTTCCAGCCTGGACTTCTGTACGGCGCTTCCGATCGTCTCAAGACTTCCTTCCACACATTTCTGCGCCCCGGTAGTCCCTCTGGAAATTACCGCTGCCGGGGTTTTCCCGTCCTTTCCACCCGCAATCAGGGCATCCGCGATTTCCCCTGTACGTTTCAGTCCCATGAGAAATACAAGGGTTCCCTCTTCCCGGGAAAGCACTTTGTAATCCAGAACCGGCTCCTCCTTATGGTTTCCCTCCTGTCCGGTAATCACATGGAAGGAAGACGCCAGATGCCTCTGGGTTACGGGAATTCCCGCATATTCCGGCACACTGTAGGCAGAGGATACCCCCGGAAGGAACTCAAAGGCAACCCCCGCTTCTGCACAGGCACAGGCCTCCTCCGCCCCTCTTCCGAATACCAGAGGATCTCCGCCCTTCAGCCGCACGACCCTGGCCCCTTCCAGCGCCTTTTGAACCAGCAGACGATTGATTTCCTCCTGCTTCATATGGTGACAGGACGCCCGTTTTCCCGCATATATAAGCTCCGCTCCCGGTTTTGCTTCATTCAGAGCCTCTGCCGGAATCAGATGGTCGTAAACCAGCACGTCGGCCCGGCGGATCCGATCCAGCGCTCCAATGGACAGCAGTTCCCAGTTTCCCGGTCCGGCCCCCACAAGAGAAACCATCCCCACGGGACGGCCCTGATCCGCCCCTTTTAGCTGCAGCACAGCTTCTGCCGCGGATCTTCCAAGCTTTCTGGCCGTCAAAAGACGCTGCTCCTCTGTCTCCCCTTCCGGCAGCAGGGCCGTCTGCTCTGTCATCTTCTTTTTGTATCCTTCCGGCGTGCTAAGCCAGTAGGCCGCCCGCAGCTTCAACGCCTGCCCTTCCTTTTCACAAATACATGCCGCCGGTGCATTGCAGCTTCCTCCCGTCTGTTTTAAAAATTCCCGTTCTGCCTCCAGCATCAGTCCTGCCTTTTCCGAATGAATCGCCCGGCAGATCTCCTCAAGAGCTCCGGTCCGGCATTCCACCGCAAGAATTCCCTGTCCTGCCGCCGGAAGAAATTCTTCCGTGTTCAGGTATTCCCACTGATACTGCTGATCCAGCTGAAGCTTCAGCCTCATCATGCCTGCAGCTGCCAGAATAACACCGTCATACTGTCCGTCTCTGAGCTTTTTCAGTCTCGTCTCAATATTGCCCCGGATCGGCTTTACTCTGACCTTCTCATTGATTTCCTGAAGCTGCAGCATCCTGCGGAGGCTTCCGGTTCCCACGGTCATTCCTTCCTGCCATTCAGAAAGCTTCCTGCCGTTTCGGGTAACAAGCACATCCACCGGGTTGGCACGTTCCGTCACCGCCCCGATGCACAGTCCTTTCGGAAGCTCCATCGGAAGATCCTTGGCACTGTGGACCGCCAGATCAATGCGCCCGTCAAGAAGCTGCTCCTCCAGTTCTTTTGTAAAAGCACCCTTTCCTCCCAGCTGATCCAGCGGCCGGTCCAGCATTTTATCCCCTTTCGTCACAATGGGAACCAGCTCTGCCTGAATACCCGGAAATATCTCTTCGATCCGGCATTTCACCAGCTCTGCCTGCGCCAGCGCCAGTCTGCTCCCCCTCGTTCCGATCTGAATTCTTCTCATTCCAAGTCCTTCCATACGAAACAGGCTTCCTTTCCTTCTCACTTCATCCGATCCTCTTCACGGATCACATACCCTCTGGGCGTCAGCATTTTCCCCTCTTTTACATAGGTCTTCGAATTACCCACGATCACTGTGCAGAACATATCCACCTGCTCACCGGAGCACTCCGCCAGCGTTGTTAGCACAGCTTCCTGCCCGTCCCGTCCGGCATTTCTGACAATCCCCACCGGAGTATCTCCTCTTTTGATCTCTCTTAAAATGGCCAGTGCCTCATCGAAAACATCTGTCCTGGTTCGGCTTCTGGGGTTGTAGATACACAGCACAAAATCCCCTTCCGCTGCAAGCCGGATCCTTTTGAGGATCAGTTCCCTCGGGGTCAGCAGATCGCTGAGACTGATCACACAGAAATCATGCGTCAGCGGCGCCCCCAGAACAGCTGCCGCCATCGTCGCGGCCGTAATTCCGGGAATCACCTCGATCTGCACATCAGCTCCCATTTCCTGCGCCACTTCATAAAGAATTCCGGCCATTCCGTAAATTCCGGCATCTCCGCTGCTGATCAGGGCAATGGTCCTTCCCTTTTTCGCTTCCTCAACCGCCGTCCGGCATCGGTCGACCTCCCGGCGCATCGGTGTTTCCAGATATTCCTTCTCAGGAAAATAATCTCTGATCAGCCGCACATAAGTGGTATATCCCACGATGCAGTCTGCCTCCTCCAGCACCTGTCTGGCCTTTCTGCACATATATTCTTCTTTTCCCGGGCCAAAGCCCACGACATAAATCCTGCTCATTCCTTTTCCTTTCCGAGCTCTTCCATACAGGCGAAGAAATGCTTCAGCTCCTCCGGCCGGTTTTCCCGGCGGATCCGGTACATCAGCCTGTCAAATGCCTTTTCCGGTCCCTTCAGGGATACATCCTCCAAAAAGACCTCTCTTGCCGCTTCCATTACCTTACGGTTTTTCTGAAAAACATACCAGCGTCCGAAATCCTGCTCATACTCCTCCAGAATGGTTCCGGCAGCCAACGCTTCTTTCTCTTTCTTCCTGTTATTTTCCCTGGCTGTTCTGGTAAAATCATCGATATTATAATAAAGCGTCTCCGGGAACAGCTCCCGGTCAAATTCCACATCCATGGGAACTGCAAGATCCACCAGCACCCGCCTTCTGTCCTTCATGGAGGCTTCCATCTTTCCGGATGTCAAAGTAAAATGCGGGCTTGAGGTGGCGCTGATAATCACATCCATTTTTTCAAGAACTGCATACCGGTCATCATAGGGTATACAGGTACAGCACTTCTCATCTTCCAGGGCCGGCACCGTATGGCTGCGCACCGTCATAAAAATATGTTCACAGCCGGCAGACAGAAGATTCTTTACCACAATGGAACCGATCTTTCCGCTGGCCCCGATCACCAGAATGTTTCGGACCGGAAGATCCGGGAAAGCCTCCCTGGCCGCATGAACCGCAAGACTCGCCGTAGATACCGGTGTTCTGGAAAGTCCGGTTTCTGTTTTTACTTTTTTGGCAGCGGTAACCGCAAACCGGAACAAAGCTTCCAGATAGGTTCCGCAGAAACCTCCTGCATGCGCATATTCCCATGCCTGCTTTACCTGGCCGAGGATCTGATCTTCGCCGATCACCATGGAATCCAGCCCGCAGACAACCGAAAACAGATGCTCCACCGCCTTTTCCTCGCGATAGAACCGGAAATATCCGGACAATGCCTTCTTATCCTCTCCCTTTGCCCGGGACAGCAGAAGATTTTTCAGCTTCAGAAAGGTCTCCCGTTCGGTAACTGAGTCTTCCCCATACACATAGAGCTCCATGCGGTTACAGGTGCACAGAAGGACCGCCTCCTCCGCAATGCGCTTTTCCTTAAGCGCCTCCAGAATCCCCCTCTGCTCTTCTTCTGAGAAAGCAAAGGCTTCCCGCACCGGCAGCGCCGCATGCTTATGGGATATTCCAAGCATCAGAATACTCATGCCAGATCCTCCCCGCTTCCCTTCCGGTATTCATGAGTAAAGGTCCGGTCATACAGCCTGGATAACTCATAATCATCCCCCAGGAATTCTCCCACAAGGGTCAGGGCCGTCTTTCGAATCCCGGAAGCCTCTACAAGCGCCGGAAGGGTTTCCAGCGTTCCCCTCAGGATCCTCTGATCCTCCCAGGAAGCCTTATAAACCACTGCAGCAGGCGTATCCTTTCCGTAAGCCGGGATCATTTTTCTGCACAGCTCCCGGACCTTTCCGACACTCAGGAAAACCACCATCGTTGCCCGATGCTCGGCCAGCCGTTCGATGCTCTCCCGCTCCGGGACACCGGTTCTCCCCTCCATTCTCGTAAGAATCACCGTCTGGCTCACTCCCGGAAGGGTATATTCCCGCTTCAGTTCCGCTGCCGCACTTAAAAAGGAGCTGACACCCGGAATCACCTCATAAGGAATTCCCAGCGCATCCAGCCGGTCCATCTGCTCCCGGTGTGCTCCGAAAATAGACGGATCCCCGGTATGCACCCTGGCAGTCATCTGATGACACCGGTGTGCCTCCTGCATCACCTCCAGAACTTCCTCCAGATGCATTCCTGCACTGTTATAAATCCTTGCCCCTTCCTTATGTCCCGAAAGCACCTCTGGATTCACAAGCGAGCCGGCGTAAATGATCACATCCGCCTGTTCTATGATCCGCTTTCCCTTGATTGTCATAAGCTCCGGATCCCCCGGTCCTGCTCCAATAAAATATACCATACTGCCGTTGCCTCTCTTTATGTTTCTCTTCAGATACTTCTTCCTCTGCTTCTGTCATTCCTGTTCTTCTTTAAGGCCTCCCGTGCCCTTTTTTACAATAACCGTCGTAAAATACCCATACTCCCTGCTCTCATCGAGCGGACCGATATATTCCCCGGGAAGCCCCACACAGCAAAGTACAACCGCATTGGTCCTCGGTATCTTCTCCTGTCTCATATATTCCCCAAGCCAGCGGATACTCTTTGATGCCTTCATAAGAATCACATTATCAAACAGCTCCAGCACTGTCCCAAGCTGCTCCGGGTTCTTCAACGCCGGAACCACGGCCAGTGTCTCTTTCCCTTCCGCAAGAGCAATACCTGCGCAGGCTGCGCCCGCCGAATAGGAAGAAATACCTGGGATTAATTCTGTCCGATATCCCTTTGCAGCCACATACTGCTGCACATACATACAGGTACTGTATACCGTTACATCTCCAAGGGTAATCAGCACCACCTTCTTTTCCTTCTTCAGGCGCGCTTCCACCAAAGCTGCCGCCTCTTTCGCACAGGAACGCCATACCGACGGATCAGCTGTCATATAAAATACCGTTTCCAGTATTTCTTTTCCTTCCGTCTCAACGACCTGCCTTATGATCTCAAACGCCGTGCTTTTCTCCCCCGGCTTTTTTACCGGAACGGCAATCACATCCGCCTCCTCCAGTATCTGCTTTGCTTTCAGCGTAAGGAGCCCGGGATCACCGGGTCCGACTCCCACTCCGTAAAATATTCCGGCCATAACTTCCTCCTGCATCTGCCCGAACCAACTTCTTATGCCTTTTCATCATACAACCAGCCCCTCTGTTTGTCCAGTTCCTATTCCTCTTCCGGGGTGACATCCCGGAAACAAAAGAGCCGGAATCCTGGCGGCTCCTTAAAAGGTACCCCTGGGGATTCCGGCTTTCTTCTGCTGATTCATCAGAAGCGCTCTGCTTATGATGCCTTGTTCTCTTCCGCTTCCAGAACTGACGTACAATGCGGACATCTGGTCGCCTCAATGGCAATCTGTGTCATACAGTACGGGCATTTCTTTGTCGTAGGTGCCGGTGCTTCTTTTGCAGGCTCCTCTTTTTCTGTTCTCAGGCGATTGATAAATTTCACGATCAGGAACACAACAAAGGCCATGATAATGAAATTCAGGACTCCTGAAATAAAGGCTCCGATCTTTACAACCGCCACGCCCTCCGGCACAGCCGACAGCGCTGCATATTTATTTCCGTCCATGGCAATAAAGATATTGGAAAAATCAATTTTTCCGGTCAGGATGGACAGCAGCGGCATAATCACATCGTTCACCAGTGTGCTGACCAGTGAATTAAAAGCGCCGCCGATGATAATACCGACTGCCATGTCGATCATATTTCCTTTCACGGCAAATTCTTTAAATTCCTTAAGCATAGGACACTCCTCCTCATTTGTTATCATCGTTTTCCGTAAACCCGGATCCGCAGGTGCTTTTCTTAAACACCTTCTTCTTGTAGTGTATCAGCATTTGCTCCATATGTAAATACCGGAATGCCGTTTAAAATCAAACTATTTTATCAGTCCCTCTGCGATCTGAACAATGCTCTCTTCCACCAGAAGCTTAAACTGCCTGCTGATCCGATCGGCAGTCTCCTGCACTTCTTTATGGGACAGGGGCGCATCGGTCATTCCGCTGGCCAGATTTGTAATACAGGAAATACCGCAGATTTTCATTCCCATATGATTTGCCGCCACCGCCTCACAGGCAGTACTCATTCCGATCGCATCCCCACCGAGCAGACGGCACATGCGAATCTCCGCGGGAGTCTCGTATGCCGGGCCGGTCAGCTGAACATAAACACCCTCCTTCAGGGGAATATTCAGCGTTCCTGCTGCTTTCCTTATCGCTTCCTGCAGATCCGTATCATATACATGGCTCATATCACAGAACCTGGGTCCAAGCTCCTGAAGATTCGGCCCGATCAGCGGGGACGGTACAAACTGAGCAATATGATCCGTGATCATCATCAGGTCTCCTGGCCTGAAATCAAAATTCATGCCTCCAGCGGCATTGGTAAGGAACAGGTTCTCTGCCCCCATAAGCTTCATCAGACGTATCGGAAGCACCACATCTGTAATATCGTAGCCTTCATAATAATGCACTCTTCCCTGCATGATAACTACCGGGACCTCACGGACATAGCCGAAAATGAACCTTCCCTTATGTCCTGGGATCGTCGATATCGGAAAGCCCTCAATATCCTTATAATCCAGTGTCTCCTCCACCCGGATGCCATCTGCAAAATCTCCCAGGCCGGAGCCCAGAACAAGGGCAAGCTTCGGCTGAAAGTCCGTTTTCTTCTTTACCTGTTCATAGCATTTCTTTAATTTGTCATATACGGGATTCATCCTGATCCTCTCCTTTTTCGCATGTATTCTCTCGATGCTTCATAGCTTCATTGTAAAAAATCTGAGACTGTTTGGCAACCGTTAAGTTTCACAAAAAAGAACGCAGACGGATGCCTGCGTTCTTTTACCTGATTCGCTAATAATTATTTCTCCATACACCTCATCAGGCGGAGAATATTGTCCGCAGTAAGCGTCATATTCTGCTCACTGTACTGCCTACTGACGGAAAAATCCAAAGGAAGCCGGTTGATCGGAAAGATCGCCGTCACTCCCATATCATAGGCCGCATCGATATCCGGCTCCGCTCCTCCCACAATGACAGTTACCGGCACCTTCTGTTTCTTTGCACGCTTTCCAACTCCGATGACCACCTTGCCCCGCAGAGACTGGGTATCAATTTTTCCTTCCCCGGTAAAGATCATGTCCGCATCGGAAATGATCTCGTCAAAACGCACCGTATCCAGCACCGTCTCAATTCCCATCTGCAGGCGGGAATGAAAGAAAGCAATCATTCCTGCGCCCATGGCTCCGGCAGCACCGGCTCCCGGTACATCCGCAACAAAAATGCCAAGATCCCGTTCAATCACCCGGCTTAAATGCTTTACACCCTCATCCAGTTCTTCCACCATCTGAGGGTCTGCGCCCTTCTGAGGGCCGAAGATATGAGCAGCACCCGTCGGGCCATACATGGGATTATCAATATCACACATGGTCACAATCTCCACGCATCGAAGCTCCGGAGCAAGATCGGAAGCATCGATCCGTTCCACATCCTTCAGGGTTCCTCCGGTGGGAATGAAGGCTTCTCCTTTTTTATTATAAAAACGGATCCCGACTGCTGCCGCCGCTCCGCAGCCCACATCATTGGTGCAGGAGCCTCCCAGACCAACCACAAGCTTTTCACAGCCTGATCTGGCAGCCGCAAGGATCAGCTGTCCCACACCGTAGGTGGACGTTTTTCCCGGATCTTTTCGATTCTCCACCAGGGGAAGTCCTGCACAGCTTGCCATCTCAATCACACCGGTACGTCCCCCGTCCAGTTTTCCATAGAAAGCTTCCATGTCTTCCAGGTATGGATTTTTAACCGTCTCCCTAACCTTTTCTCCTCCCAGTGCCGTAAGGAAGCAGTCCACACTGCCCTCACCGCCGTCTGCTACCGGAATTGAAATCACCTGACACTCCGGATAATACTGCAGGATTTTACCCGACAGAATACTGCAGATCTGCGATGAGCTTAATGTCCCTTTAAAGGAATCCGGAATCAGCACCGCTTTTTTCATTCCATGTTCCTCCTTGCCTTTAGTATTATTTCTGACTAAATAATGATGCACACCATGCCTCCGCTGGAATCATTGACGATTTTCTGCATGGTATCCTGAAGCTTTTCCTGACTTTCATCTCCGATCTGAAGCAGTTTACTTCTGATCCCGTCCTCCACAAGCTGTTCCACGGATTTCCCGAAAATGTTTGTGTTCCAGATTCCGTCCTCTGTCTTCTGACCCTCCTTAATGTAGCTGATCAGGTCATTGGCCTGCTGTTCGTTCCCGACAATAGGAGCAATCTCCGTCTCGATATTGGCACGGATCATATGAATGGACGGTGCCTCCGAACGAATCTTCACTCCGAATTTGCTCCCCTGCTTGATCACCACGGGATCATCCAGATGAATTTCCCCTCTTGCCGGAAGCACGACTCCATATCCCTTCATCCGGACGGACTGCAGAGCATCCAGGACCTGCTCATATTCCCTCTTCATCTGTGCCATCTCCCGGACAGCTGCAATCAGCTGGTATTCTCCCTTAATCACAATTCCTGTCAGTTCACTTAATGTCTGGTAATAAAAGGCCGGATCAAAATCCACCTGAATTTTCAATGTTCCGGATGCCATATCCATCGTATCCTGCTTCATATTCCGGATATAGCTGCTCTCGGGAGAAAAGTCCAGGTTCTTTACATCCTTTACCTTTTCGATCCGTTCCATATATGCCCGGACATTGCGGATCAGATCCTGCTTGATCTCATGGGTATCCTCCAGCATCTCCACCCATTTTGGTATGTAAAATTCCAGCTGTTTCACCGGAAACTCATAAAGCACATGCTCCAGCAGCCGGTATATATCATCCTTCCGCATCTGTTCGCAGTTCATACATACCGATGTTACCTGGTATTTTTCCTCCAGTCTTCTGGTCAGCTCCAGTGCTTCCTCACTGTACGGCTTTTCGGAATTAACCAGAAGTACAAAGGGCTTTCCCAGCTTTTTCAGCTCTCCTACTGTTTTTTCCTCCGCTGACACAAAGGCTTCTCTCGGGAGCTCCCCGAAGGAACCGTCACAGGTCACCGCAATGCCTATGGTGGAATGATCTGCTATCACCTTCTGCGTCCCGATTTCCGCTGCCTGGGCAAAGGGGATCACATGATCAAACCATGGGGTCTTCACCATCCGCTCCCCACCATCCTCGATGTGGCCTGCCGCCCCGTCTGCCATAAAACCCACACAGTCGATCAGGCGCACTTTCACCTCGATCCCGTCACCGAGTGTAATGGCAGCCGCCTCCTTGGGAATAAATTTCGGTTCCGTAGTCATGATCGTTTTCCCCGCCGCACTCTGGGGAAGCTCATCCCGGGTACGCATCCGCACATTCTCATCCTCCATCTGCGGCAGAACACACAGATCCATGAACCGCTTGATGAACGTGGATTTTCCCGTACGTACCGGTCCCACCACGCCGATATAGATTTCTCCTTTCGTCCGGGCTTGTATATCTTTATATACATTGAATTTTTCCATAAAAAATCCCCCTTGTTTATACTGGTAAAGTATATGCAGGGGGGATTTTCGATATGCAATTACTGATTAATGTACTCGTCGATCAGAGACTTGATTTCATCCTGCTCTTTTCCGATTGCGCCTACAACCTCAACAGTTCCGTCTGCAATGTCAGACTTGGCCTGTGCGATCACTTCCTTGCCGTGATCCGATACAAGAGAATTGAACAGATCATTTTCTACGATACCTGCTGCTTCATCAGCAACACCCATGATCTCATACTCTCCGTAAGGTAAGGTTCCTTCTGCCAGATACTTCTCGATTGTTGCATAGATGGCATTTCCGCCCTCTTTGATAACAGAAGTGATGAATCTGCTCTGGATATCCTTGTCCTCTTCATACATCAGAGACTGGTCAGAATCCACACCGATGACATATTTGCCGGCCTCTGCTGCTGCGCTGTGAACACCGTTTCCGGATCCGCCTGCACATGCAAAGATCGCATCTGCCTGAGCGTCATTGTACTGGGTCAGAGCCTGGGTTCTTGCTGTATCCGGGTCATTCCATGCACCTACATAGTTGTAAACGATCTTGGTCTCAGGATCATAGTATTTTGCACCCTGAATGTACCCAAGGAAGAACTCCTGGATCACAACGGTTTCATCCATACCGCCGATAAAGCCAACCGTCTTGCCTGCGCTTGTTCCGTCAAGTCCCTGGGAAGCAACATCAGCTGCTGCAATACCTGCAAGGAATGCTGCCTCAGATACGGAGAAATCAATACCATAC
The DNA here is from genome assembly GCA_022763925.1 of Lachnospiraceae bacterium. Taxonomy (GTDB): domain Bacteria; phylum Bacillota; class Clostridia; order Lachnospirales; family Lachnospiraceae; genus JAGTTR01. The sequence goes on along the minus strand of JALERW010000036.1, from coordinate 43,924 downwards.
ATATTGCCGTTCTCTGCCTGGTCAATCACATTCTCACTGATGATAACTGTTCCGAGATCCGGATACTCATTGGCGATCTCCACAAGATTATCCTTAAAATCGGAAGCCGTGATGATCAGATCTGCGCCTGCATCTGCTGCCTCGTACATAGCTGTCAGGTTTGCCTGAAGGTCTTCGGTGGTCTCAATCACATAGATATTTGCCTTGTCTGCCATGTCAGCTTTGGCTCTGTCGCCGCCCTCTGCCATGCTGTCCCAGTAGGAAAGATCTCCTCTGTTCTTAATGAATACATAGATCTCAGCCTTTTCGCCGGAAGCCTCTTCGCCGTCTTCTGCCTCTTCCGTTGTCTCCTCTGCCGTAGCATCGTCCTTTTTCTCTGTGCTGCTGTCAGAAGATCCGCAGCCGGCAAGCATGCCTACTGCCAGTGCACCGGTCAGTAATAATGCCAGTAACTTTTTCATGTTTCTTCCTCCTGTTTACTTTTCTTCTTTTTTCTTTGCTTCTTCTTCGCACATTTTGTACAGAGTCTGACGATAGGAATCGTCATAGCCCTCCCACAGCGGTTCTACCTTGCTCGCCTCGTTCAGGAAATAAAAGACATCTCTGCCCATGGCTCTTCCCTTGATGGTATGCATATCCACTGCGTAATCCGGAATTTCAGGAACATAGCCCTGCTCAAACTCCTTCATAATAATATTTTTAATATGGTCGGTAGAACGTTCCTTCTTGCATTTGCACAGATAGCGGATTGCATGCATGAAGAAAATCGGACGGTCTCCGTCGCCATATGCGAATTCCTTTCTCAGATCATTCATGGTCTTTACAAACACCGGAGCCTCTGTATTTCCGAAGCCGATATCCTCCACGGAAATCACAAGAAGGCGGTTCCACATCTTCTCCTCATGGAAGGTGGATGTAATATACAGCTCATAAGCCATACGTAGCGCCAGCTCCTCTTCACCTCTGCGGATACATTTCTGCAGCGCAGAGATTACCAGGTCTGCATCCAGACCATTTTTGGTCTTTGTGTTCGACCAGGGATCATAGTAAACATTGTCTGCCATTGGTCCAATCCTCCTCTTATTCGTTTCATATATACAATTTATCCTATAAAAGCCACAGGCTTCTATATTCTTCCCTACAGCTGAAGGTCAGCTTTCTATGCAGCCTTTGCCCGGCGGGCCTCCGCCTTCGACTTGCTTACCTGAAGAATCGTCAGCACAACGATGATAAATACATACGGGAATGCATCGATCAGCTTCAGATCCAGATCACTGTACAGCTGCAGATACACGGTAATCGTATCCGAAAAGCCGTACAGCAGGGAGCTTAAAAAGCCCAGAACCGGGTTGCCCTGGCTGATTGCCTGCATGGCTAAAGACAGATAGCCTCTCCCGGATACCATTCCTGCGGTAAAGGACTTCAGGGATCCCATAGACAGGTACATGCCGCCCAGTGCACAGAATACACCGCAGAATGTAAGCGCAATAAACCGGGTCTTCAGCACATTGATGCCTGCAGACTGCGCAGCCTCCTCATTTTCACCAACCGCCCGGATATTAAGCCCGAGCTTTGTTTTATAGAGAAGGAACCAGGTCAGAGCCACAAGGATCCAGCCCACATAGGTAATAAAATTGTGTCCCGATAAAACCGATCCGATGAATGGAATGGATTTCAGTCCGGGGATCGTAATATTCGGAAACGTCTTGCTCACCAGGGAACTGCTGGTGATTTTGCTTCCTGCGGTCAGCACCAGCACGAATACCGTACCTCCGGTAGCAGTCAGATTGATCGCAACACCGCAGGCATTCATCGGTCCTCTCATCACAAGGGTGAAATATCCCAGAACAAAAGAAACCAGAATGCCAAAAGCGATTCCCACCAGTGCCCCCACAAGAAGGCTCTTCGAATACGCACTTGCCAGAACACCCGCCAGCGCGCAGATCAGCATGGTACCCTCAATGGCGAGATTGAAAATTCCCGCCTGGCTGACAATATTCGCAGCCAGTGTTGCAAGCATAACGGGCGTCGTGCTTGCAAGAACCGAAAACCAAAAGCTTGGTGATGCCAGAAATGCCATTATGCGTTGCCTCCTTCCTGTGCGGAAGCCAGCTCTGCCTGTTCCAGCGCAAGCTTCTGTTCATGCTTCTGTTTAAATTTGTACAGGAACCGTTCGGATGCCACCAGCAGGATGATAATTCCCTGCAGGAAGGTTACGACCTCCGGGTCCAGATCCGTTGCGCGGGACATGATTTCCGCTCCGATTCTCAAATATGCAATGAAAAAGGCCGTCAGCGGAATGAACACCGGATTCTGGTTGGCAAGCATATGCACCAGAAGACCGTCCCATACATAATTTACCGGGCTCTGCCAGTAAAACCGCTTATACATACCCACCATCTCGATGGCTCCGCCCATACCTGCAAATATACCGCCGATAAACTGCGCACCGAGAATGATCTTTCCGGTCTTGATTCCCGCAGTCTTTGCGAAGGCCGGATTGATGCCGGTAACACGCACCTTGTATCCAAAGGAGGTCTTCTCCATCAGGATCACAACAAAAATGATGGATGCAATCAGAATCAGGAATCCGTAATTCATGCTGGTTCCCTTGATCAGATTGCCAAGCTTGGCATCTGCCGGGAATTTGGCACTTCCCCAGCTTCCGCTTCCCTCCAGGAAGAAGGCGCTGATAATGGAAAGGCCCAGATAATAAAAGATGGAGTTGAACATGATGGATAATACCGTCGGGTCCACCTTCGTATATTTGTTGATCAGTACCGGAAGCATGGAGATAAATCCTCCTGCAATGGCTGCCGCCACAATCAGCACAAACTGATGCAGAATATTCGGCAGCGGTACACGGATCGCAATGGCTGTGGCAATTACAGCGCCCATATAAAATGCTCCGTCCGCAGCGATATTAAATACACCGCTTCGAAGCACGATATTCAGGGACAGACCAGTAAAAATAAGCGGCACCGCCCGTTCAATGACATTAAAAAAGCTTCTCTTGGTCTGAAGAGGCCCGAGCATCAGCTTCTGGATGGCAAATACCGGATCCTCGCTTACGAAGAAAATAATTGCAAATACGATCAGGAGGGCGATAGCCATGGCAATCACAATCCGGATGACATTGAAATAATTCATAATATCGAATTTCTTTTTCTTATTCATCTTCGTTTCCTCCTTCCTGTGTCTTGATTCCAAGCATGTAAAGTCCAAGCTCCTTGTCACTTACCTTCGGCTCATTATCAAGGGAGGCTACAATCTTTCCCTTGTGCATGACAAGAATCCGGTCACTTAAGGCAATCAGCTCCGTCAGATCCGCACTGGACAGCAGGATACCCTTTCCTGCGCTTCTCATCTCCAGAATTTTCTGATGGATAAAGTTCATGGCGCCGACATCCACCCCCCGGGTAGGCTGATCCAGCACCAGAAGATTACTTCCCGCACAAAACTCTCTCGCAACAATGGCTTTCTGTATGTTTCCTCCGGACAGACTCTTGATCGGCTGATTCTCATCCTTTGTCTTCACATTGAATTCCTGAATCAGCGTCCTGCAGTGCTCCTTCACCTTCTTAAAATCCACGACCTTGCTTTTACGTGCAAAGGAGTCAATATTGGAAACCATCAGATTCTCCTGAACGCTCATCGACGCTGCACAGCCGTTATACAGACGATCCTCCGGAACATAAGACATTCCCATCTGACGCACCGCCCCGATGCTCTCCCTGGTGATATCCTTTCCTTTAAACTCCACGCTGCCGGAACGGGCACGCAGATTAGCTGTGATAATATTGATCAGCTCCTCCTGACCATTGCCTTCCACACCTGCGATACCCACGATCTCACTGTCTTTCACGCTGAAGGATACACCGTCCAGCTTCATGACATCAAAACGGTCCTTAAAGGTCAGATTTTCCACACGAAGAAGCTCCTTTTGAGGCTTCATCGGTTTCTTCTCATAGCTGAAGGAAATGACTCGTCCCACCATCTTGTTGGAGATCTCTTCCTCCGTCACATCCGCGGTGTTGAACGTACCCTTGGTCTTTCCTCCCTTTAATACGGTAATACGGTCGCTGATCCGTTTTACCTCGTTCAGCTTGTGGGAAATGAAAATGATGGTCATTCCCTGTTTTTTCAGATCGATCAGGCGTTCAAACAGCTCCTCCGTCTCCTGGGGCGTCAGAACCGCCGTGGGTTCATCCAGAATAATCAGCCTGGCTCCGCGGTAAAGTATCTTCAGGATTTCCAGCTTTTGTTTCATTCCGACACTCATATCACGGACCCGCTTCTCCGGATCAATGTCAAAATGATACTTGTCCGCAATTTCCCTCGTCTTCTCAATATCCGCTTTCCTGTTGCTGACAAACTTTTCTTCCTTAATGCCCAGCATCATATTTTCCGCACCGGTCAGAGAATCCACCAGCATAAAATGCTGATGCACCATACCGATGCCGGCTGCGATGGCATCACTGCTGGAATTGAATTTTACTTCCTTTCCCCGCAGAAAGATCTGTCCGGAAGTAATGGGAATCAGCCCGAAGAGTATCTTCATCAGTGTACTCTTGCCCGCACCGTTTTCTCCCACCAGCGCATGAATCTCTCCCTCCCGGACATCGAAGCAGATGTTATGGTTCGCCAGAACACCGCCCTCATAAATCTTTGTCACGTTTTTCAGTTCTAACAGATTTTCCATTGGCAGAACACTCCTTTATCTTTCACGGCCTCCTGTGCCCGGTCACTCGTCCTTAAGCTCCCTGGCAGCAATCACCCGCAGACAGTCCTCTAAAGTTCCTTCAACAATTTGTACACTGCAGCCGATCATCAGGTTGATGGGAAGCCCGTAATTCTCCACCCGAAAACCGTTCTCATCGGTCAGACATCCGTATCTTTCCGCCACAGGCCTTGTATCCGACATATAGCCGTACAGCTTTTTCCCTCTTGCATAGGCATAGCCCAGCTCAAAGGCAGTCCCGCAGTCCATCTCAAATCCCCGGAAGCTGTTCAGATTGGCTGCCACGATATCGCAGTCATCCAGCATTTCAATATCCTTCTCAAAAAAGCCATCCGGCCCGGATACCTTTGGCATTCCCGGCTTAGGGACACCGAGAGGCTCCGGTTCAAAACCGTATTTTCTGCAAAGTGCATGCAGCGCTTCCATATGCGCTCTTCCATCCGGATGAAACACATCAAATCCGGCCGTGTATATTTTCTTCATATTCTCTCCTGGACATTTTCGGGCACTATCCGCGAAGCACCCGTTCTACTGTATCAAAAAAGTGTTTTTCAAATGCTTTGCTGTCCACAAACAGCGCTCCCGCGGAATGATACACCGGATCATCACACCGGCTCAGGTCCTCACAGGTTCTTCCGTCTGCCTCCCCTTCCGTAACACAGGTCAGATGCATGGGAACGGTATGGATCCATTCCGGATGCAGCGCCGCTCCGACAGCCAGAGGATCATGGAGGGCGCAGCCCTTCAGGTAAGGATGCATCACACGATAAGCATCCAGATAAAATTCCACACATCCCGACAGGAACCCGGAACGTTCGGTTCCGATCTCCTGCCAGCGCTTCAGATCCTCAAGACTCATCAGCGTCTTTCTCGTCACATCCAGGCCGATCACCGTCAGCGGCGGATCCGACTCCAGAACAAACTTTACCGCTTCCGGGTCCATCCCCGCATTGGCCTCCATATAGGGATTCACATTTCCCGGGGCTGCCAGTGCTCCGACCATGGAATAGATGGCTCCGATCTTCTCCATCACCTTTGGATCCTTCTTTATCACCTTTGCCAGATCCGTCATCGGACCGGTCGTCACCAGCACCAGATCCTTTCCGTATCTGTGAACACTCTCAATAATATAATCAATGGCCTCCTCCGGCACCGCGCCTTCGATATCTTCCGGCACATGCTCGCCGAACATGTTCGCCATTCCGTCTCTTCCGTGAATACGGCTTCCGGTCGTCCGGTAATCTCTGCCCGGCCGCACCATGGGCTTGCTGCTTCCCATATACACCGGAACCGTAAGGCCGATCAGTTCCGCAAATTTCCTTGTATTTCGATACGTATTCTCCACTGTGGACATTCCGTAGGAAACCGTAAGGCCGATCAGCTCCATCTCCTGCTGCCCGGCTGCATAAGCAATGGCCAGTGCGTCATCGATTCCGGTATCCACACTTAATATCAGCTTTTTCATCAGATTCCCGCTCTCCTAACGATTTCTTCCATATGCTGTGCACTGTCGGCCAGCACCTTTTCCTCATCAATGGTCAGCACCTGCCGGTCCTTCATGACCAGCCTTCCGTTGATGATGGAATCCGTGACATCGCTTCCTCTTCCGGCAGCCACCAGCGTATTGCAGAGATTCTGCGTCGGATACAGATGCGGCTGACGGATATTCACCAGAATCAAATCTGCAAGCTTTCCTTCCTCCACGGTTCCGATCTCATCCCCATGCCCCATAGCCACAGCTCCGCCGATTGTCGCCATCTTCAGCAGCTCCTTCATCGGAAGCACCACCGGATCAAACACCGGAAGCCCCCAGTAGGAAACGATCCCGTGCTTCAGGATCCGAAGCTCCTCGAACATATCCAGAGAAACCGAAGAAGCCCCGTCACAGCCGATACCGATATTGATCCCGCATTCCAGCATCCGCGGGGTCTTGGGGAATCCGTGGTTGGAGAAATTCGACCTCGGACAGTGAATTACCTTCACCTGCTTTTCCGCCATCAGTGTAATATCATGCTCCGAAAGCAGCACATTATGTGCAGTCAGAAGATTCGGTCCCAGTACTCCCATCTCATTTAAAAACTCTGCCGGACGCATCCGGTAATTCTGCAGACAGAAGCTCACCTCATCCTTATGCTCACACAGATGCGCATGGATACCAGTATGGTATTCCGCTGCTTTCTCCCCTACCATCCGCACCAGCTTCGAAGAACAGGTCATCACCTGGCGAATGCCGAACCAGATATCCACTCTCCCGTCTCCGCTTCCCTGATAAGCCCGGTACAGCTCCTCTGTATGACGGATATTGTCCTCACAGCTCTCCTTCATCCGGTCCGTAATGGCAGGCCCGCTGTCCATAGTAGATTTCGTAAGGGCTGCCCGCATACCGGACGCAATCACTGCCTCGGCAACCTGATCCATGTGAACTCCGCCGGCATCCGCAAAACCGGTAAAGCCGGCCTTAATCATCTCCAGGCAGTGAAGATCCGCGCTCACTCTGACATCCTCGGGTGTCAGGCTGCTTTCAAAGGGCACTAAAAAACGGGTCCAAATCATCGGATATTCATCTGCCGTTCTGCCCCTTAAGAGCTGCTGGCAGGTATGCGTATGTCCGTCATTGAAACCCGGCATCAGTAATTTACCGCTTCCGTCCAGAACCTCATCTGCTTCATAAAGCTGCTCCACCTCACCGGCAGGCCGGACCGCCAGAATCCTTGTATCGCCAATGGCCACACTTCTGTGTTCCAGAATCTTAAAGTCCTTTGAAAGCACACTGCAGTCACTGATAATAATGTCACAATTCATCGCAAAAACCAACCTTTCTGAATTCCCATCGAAAGTATTTTGTATTTTTCTGTTTTTTCTCTGTTCGAATAGCTCTTTTTCTTTACAAATTTTTTACAAACATCCTGTTGTCATTATACACCAGTATTCGACATGTTTCAATTTCTTTCCCGAAGATTTTCCGAAAAACCACATATTCCGATCCCTATTCCCATAAAAGTGCCCCGGTCTCCAGCTTTTTATCCCGAATCATCAGTTCCCGTACTGCCTCAGCAGCCGGCTTTCCCTCGAAAAGCACCTGATTCACCTTCTCGATGATCGGCATCTCCACCTGATATTTTTCCGCCAGCCTTCTGGCTGCCTTCGCCGAATATACGCCTTCCACTACCATCTGAACTTCCTTCATGGCCGCCTCCATCGTATAGCCCTGTCCGATCAGGCAGCCGGCCTTCCGGTTCCTGCTGTGCACACTGGCACAGGTAACAATCAGATCTCCGATACCCGACAGGCCGTAGAAGGTTTCAAATTTGCCGCCCATTGCAATTCCCAGACGGGAAATCTCTGCCATCCCCCTTGTGATCAGTGCCGCCTTTGTATTATCCCCATAGCCAAGCCCATCCGCAATTCCCGCAGCAAGAGCCACTACATTTTTCAGGGCTCCTCCCAGCTCGATGCCCAGCATGTCCGGGCTCGTATATACCCGAAACGTCTCACTCATGAAAATATTCTGAATATACTCTGCCGTCTGTCTTGTCTTTGCCCCTACAACACAGGTGGTGGGGATCCCCCTTCCTGCCTCCTCGGCATGACTCGGCCCGGAAAGCACCGCCGCATCCGCACCGGGTACCTCCTCTTCTATGATATCGGTCAGAATCATCAGGGTCTGCTCCTCAATGCCCTTCGCCACACAGACAATTTTCTGCCCGTCCGGGACCAGTCCCCGAAGCTTACCGGCTGTCCCTCTGACAAAAATGGACGGGACTGCCATGACCAGCAGATCCCGGTCAACGGACGCTTCTTTCAGATCACCGGTAATCCGGATGCTGTCATCCAGACGCACGCCCGGAAGCTTTTCCTTCTGCTCCCGATCTTTCGAAAGCTGCTTTACCTCCTCCGGCAGCGCCGACCAGAGCGTCACCTCATGTCCGTTCTTATGAAGCATAACCGTCAGAGCCGTCCCCCAGCTCCCTGCTCCCAGCACACTAACCTTTGCCATATCATTCACCTCGTATGTATCACTTAATTTCTGTCCTCTTTCTTTTTTCTGAAAAGATACGTCTTATTCTCCGTTCCCCTGAGAAGCCTTCCAATATTGGCACGATGCTGCCAGAAAGCCATCAGGGTCAGGAAGCCCACAACCGCATACAGCTCCGTCAGCCTCGGCTCCGTCAGGGAGAAGTCTCCGTGCTGCCCGCAGATAACAATCTGGATCATAAAACAGGCATACAGGACCAGCGACCCCAGAGAAACGTAGTTGGTTATCGAGTAAGCCAGAATAAACCCGAACAGGCAGATCAGAAAAATCCGGAAATCACCGAAGGCCAGCATCATACCTCCAGAAGCAGCAATCCCCTTTCCGCCCCGAAAGCCCAGATAAAAAGGAAAATTATGTCCCAGAACCACTCCTGCACCCGTATATACACAGAGAAGCGGAACCATGTCCGGATAGCTCCCGGAAAAAAGAAGGCGCACCAGCAGAATCGCCGCAATACACTTACAGGCATCCCCCACAAAGGTAATGGCCCCCGCTTTCTTTCCCAGCACCCGGAGTGCATTGGTCGTTCCAGCGTTTCCGCTCCCCTGGGTCCGGATATCAATTCCTTGCATCCTTCCGTAAATATATGAGGTCTGTATCAGACCAAACAGATAACCGACTGCCAGACAAATCAGACGAATCATTACTGTTCCTTCTCCTTTCTCTCCCGAATGATGAACTTGAGAGAGGTTCCCTTAAACCCGAACGCATCCCGAATCCTGTTCTCCAGATATCTGGTATAGGAGAAATGCATCAGCTCCTTGTCATTCACAAAGATCACAAAGGTCGGCGGTTTTACGGCCACCTGGGTAATATAATAGAGCTTCAGACGGTGTCCGCGGTCGGACGGCGGCTGCTGCAGAGCCACAGCCTCTGTCATGATCTCATTGAGCACACCTGTAGCTACACGCATCGTACAGTTCTCAAGAACTGCATCAATCGTGTCAAACAGTCTGCCGAGACGCTGTCCGGTCTGAGCGGAAATGTAAAGAATCTCCGCATAGGGCATGAAGGACAGTACCTCACGGATCTTGTTGGCATACTGATAAACCGTCTTGTCATTTTTCTCAATGGCATCCCACTTGTTTACCGCAATGATGATCCCCTTGCCCCTTTCATGGGCAATGCCTGCAATCTTCGCATCCTGCTCGGTCACACCCTCCACCGCGTCGATCACGATCACCACCACATCGGCCCGTTCCACTGCCGTTACCGTGCGGATAATGCTGTAGCGCTCCAGCTCCTCTTTGATCTTATTTTTTCTGCGCAGTCCGGCGGTATCGATAAACACATAATCCTTCCCGTTGTGGCGGATATTCGTATCAATGGCATCTCTGGTCGTCCCGGCCACATCCGATACGATCACCCGGTTCTCCCCGGTCAGCTTATTGATAATGGAGGATTTTCCCACATTCGGCTTTCCGACAATGGCAATTCTCGGACGCTCGTCCTCCGTCTCCTCCAGCAGCCTTTTGTCAAAATATCCGGTCACCGCATCCAGAAGCTCCCCGATTCCCAGCCGGGAGGATGCGGAGATCGGCACCGGCTCACCGATGCCCAGATTATAAAATTCATATACATCCGGCATAAATTTCTTGAAGCTGTCCACCTTATTGACGGCCAGAACCACCGGCTTTCTGGATCTGCGAAGCATGTCCGCCACCTTGGAATCCGCATCCACCAGTCCCTGGCGCACATCCACAAGAAAAATGATCACATCCGCGGTATCAATGGCAATCTGAGCCTGCTCCCGCATCTGGGAAAGGATCACATCTTTACTGTCCGGCTCAATACCTCCGGTGTCAATCATGGTAAAATTCATATCCAGCCAGGATACATCTGCGTAGATCCGGTCTCTCGTCACACCCGGCGTATCCTTTACGATGGAAATATTATCTCCTGCCAGGGCATTGAACAGAGTGGATTTTCCCACATTCGGCCGCCCCACAATGGCAACAACTGGTTTACTCATATATAACTTCTCCTCTATATTCTTCAAAGGTTTCCAAGAATGGCATCCACCAGATCCTGTCCGCCTGATTTTACAACAGTTATCTTTACCTGTAAAGCCTCGGAAATCTCCGAAAGCGTTACATCATCCAGAAATACCTCCTCACCGTCCCGCAGCATCACATCCGGAAGCAAAAGCTCCTCTGAGGTCAGTTCCCCGGAAAGCTGCGCGATCAGGTCCTGTCCGGTGATCAGCCCTGCCACGGTAATCCTCGGTCCAAAAAAATCATTCCGGATCTCATGAATGCAAACCTGTATCCCGGGATACTTTTTTTGAATTTCCGTCACAATCTGCTCAAGAAAAGGTCCGGCCAGCTGTCCGGTTGCCAGATCCAATCTCCGGATCCGGTCATCTCCGGAACAGGCCTCCAGCGCTTCCTTTGTCTCATTCAGAAGGAGCCTTGTCATTCCGACACCATTTTCCAGCTGAAGGTACCCATCGTAGGTCTCCTCGGAGGGCATCTCCTCCCCTGCGAGAATATACCATTCATCCCCGCAGTGAATAAAATGCAGTCCGTATTCTGTATGCAGCTTCTCCTGCCACCGGTGCACGAGAGCAATCACCTTCCTTGCGTCCTCCTTCGAAAACGGCTCCAGCGGATACAGGCCTTCCCGGTATTTCGTAAGTCCCACCGGCACAACAGAAACGCTCTGAAGATGGGGAAGATATCGAGACAGATCCCGGATGCTCCGCTCCAGCTCCTCTTCGTCATTGACCCCCTTACACAGGACGATCTGTCCGTTCATCTCAATACCGGCCTCATAGAGACGGTCTGCCTTGGCGAGTGCATCACCGGCAAACCGGTTATTCAGCATTGTGCACCGCAGCTTCGGATTCGTTGTCTGAAAGGAAATATTGATCGGAGAAAGCCGGTATCGGATGATCCGGTCAATATCCTCATCACTCATATTCGTCAGCGTCACGTAATTTCCCTGAAGGAAAGAAAGTCTGGAATCATCATCCTTAAAATACAGGGTCTCTCTCATTCCCTTCGGCATCTGATCAATAAAGCAGAAAATACACTTGTTCCGGCAGGAACGGTATTCATCCATCAGGCCATTTTCAAACTCCAGTCCCAGATCTTCCTCGAATTCCTTCTCGATCTCCAGCTCCCATTCCTCATTGGTCTTCTTACGGATGAGAATCTCCAGATATTCCTCATTGGTCAGATACTGATAATCAAAGATGTCACCGATCTTCTGTCCGTTTACCGAAAGCAGAATATCCCCGGGCTCCAGCTCCAGTTCATCAGCAATGCTTCCCGGTTCCACCCGACAGATCACATGACCGTTCTGCCCTGCATCTCGTCTCTTCATTTTCAAGCTCCTTGCATCTTTATATACAATCTCCTGTTATCATACTAAATACTTCTGAAAATTGCAACTCATCCGGCCCTGCACCGTCCCTGACCCTACCTGTAATCCGAATGCTGTCCGCAAATGGAAAGAAACGCCGCAAGATTTCCCCGCTGTCCGTGACTCGCCCGATGGGAAAACAATTTTTTCGGGTTACAGCAGGTACAGATATCCGTCACCGCAATATGCTCCGGGAGAACGCCTGCCTCCAGCAGCACCGCCCGGTTGGCCTTCCACAGATCCAGCTGATACTTTCCGTTTTCCTTCGAAATACAGATCTCCTCCATCGTTTTTTTGTCAAAGCGCTTTTCAAATTCCTGTATCACGTCCTCACTGACTTCATAGCAGTCCACACAGATGGAAGGACCAATGGCTGCCCGAATATCCTCCGGACGGCTTGAAAATGCCTGCTCCATGGCCGAAACCATGCACAGTCCCATTTTCCCGGCCGTTCCTCTCCACCCGGAATGTGCAAGGCCAACGGCACGTTTTTCCGGATCCACAAAAAACAGCGGCACGCAGTCTGCAAAAAATGCCGCCAGCACAAGGCCCGGCTCATCCGTGATCATTCCGTCCACATCGGAATAATCCTTCTTCCGATACAGACCTTTTCCACAGTCCTTTGCCGTCACATGCCTTACATTTGTAGTATGCGTCTGATCACTGCAGACGATACGCTCCGGCGAAACTCCAAGTGCTTCTGCTGCCAGCTCATAATTTTTCTGCACCCTCTTCGGATCATCACCCCTGGTAAAGCTAAGATTCATGGAGGAAAAAATCCCTTCACTGACCCCTCCCATTCGGGTAGTAAATCCATGAATCACCATATTTGTCTCCCGAAGAAGGGGAAATTCCAGAAACGGAATATGATGTCTCACCGTATCCTCTATCTGCTGTCTACCCTCACACTGCTTTCGAATCCACTCCATCCTTGATTCCTCCTCTTCCCATGCATGTTTCAAAACCCTCTTCCCCGATAGGGAAACGCGTTCTGCACCACCTGTATATCCTGATCCAGCACCGCCGCCACATCATATCTCACCTGCATATCAGAGGGGATCCTGTGCCGCATCCGATATACATCGGATACCCGGCAGATTCTCCTCTGCTTGGCAGGTGTCACCGCCTCCAGCGGATGTCCCATGCATCCGGTCCTGCGATATTTTACCTCCACAAATACAAGACACGCCCCGTCCCTTGCCACAAGATCGATCTCTCCCTCCCGGCACCGGAAGCTGTGTTCCAGGATCCGGTATCCCATGGAAGCCAGCCGCGCTGCCGCCGCCTCTTCATATGCCGTCCCCACTGCCCGTTTATTCACATACATCCCCTCTTATTTTGTGCCCGAAACATCAACAAAATGTCCGATAAAGCTCCTTCTGTGAATATCGGAAGCTCCATATTTTTTCAGTGCTTCTATATGCTCCCGGGAACCATAGCCCTTGTTGGAGGCAAAGCCGTAAACCGGCAGCACCCGGTCATATTCCACCATCAGACGATCCCTTGTCACCTTTGCCATAATACTGGCAGACGCTATGGAAATGCTTTTGGCATCTCCCTTTATGATCGGCACCTGGGGAATATCCACGCCCGGGATCGTCACCGCATCATTCAGAAGAATGTCCGGCTTTACGGAAAGCTTTCCGATCGCCATGCGCATAGCCTCATAGGTTGCCTGAAGAATATTGATCTCATCGATGCGCTTTGGAGAAGCATACCCGATTCCGACCGAAACCGCCTCCTTCAGAATCACATCATACAGCTCTTCCCGTTTTTTTTCTGTCAGCTTCTTGGAATCATTGACATAATAGATCACACAGTCCTTCGGAAGAATCACTGCGCCGGCCACTACAGGTCCTGCCAGAGGTCCTCTGCCCACCTCATCGATCCCGCAGATATATTCTTTGTCTTCATACTGCTTTTCAAATATCCGCATACCCTCGATCCGCTGCCGTTCCTTTTTCAGCTTCTCCAGCTCCTTTTCATATTTTTCACAGAGCTTTCGCACACCCGGGCGCTCATCCCCCTCATACCGGCGGATCAGCACACGCCACTGTTCTTCCCTGCCCTGCAAAAAAGCCTCCTTTATCTCCCCGATCTTTTCCAATTTCAATACTCCTTCCGTGTTATAAAAAAGCCCCCTGAAAAAACAGGGAGCTGACTCATCCTTCCTTTGTCCGTGTACACCATCGTTTTACTGATGCTTCAGGATACCAAATTTGTTCAGAGGCCAGATGCGCAGCCACGCACGCCCCACAATATCTTCCCCGGATATGATCCCGACACTGGGATCCCGGCTGTCTGCACTGGCATTCCGGTTATCTCCCAGCACAAAATACTCATCCGCTCCAAGCAGAATCGGATCCGCCGCAATTCCCGGGCTTTTCATGACTTCTTTGCCGTAAGATTCCTCAAGCACTTCTCCGTCGATCAGGATATCTCCTTCCTCCGTGATCTGCACAGTCTCCCCCGGAAGGCCAATGATGCGTTTGATATAGAAGGTATTCTCTTTATACTTATAGGGAAAGACAATGATATCATAGCGCTTCGGATCCCGGAAACGATAAGTAATCTTATCCACGATCAGATTATCCCTGTCACTTAAGGTATTCTCCATGGAATGACCGCTCACCTCGGTCCGCTGTCCCACAAAACGGATCACAAGAAGCGTCGCCACAACGACAAATACCATATAAAAAATCATCTCAAACACTTCACGGTAAACACCATCCGAGCGCTTCCTGTCTTCTTTCTCCGTACCAATTTCGGTTTCTGCTTTCATATTGCTCTTAGTTCCTCTTCTTATATATGGTCCCCGGGAAATTCCAGGGTAATCCTTCCCAGACGGCCATTTCGGAAATCATCAATAAGGATGCCTGATGCCTTATTTAAGTCTAACACATTTCCTTTTAAACGGCAAAGTCTATTTTCCGCGATTTTATTAAGATTTTCTAACGCATCGGAAGACTCCTCTATGCCGTATCTGCCTGCCAGAAGCCCCTCATAATTTTCATGAAGAAAGCCGAGAAAGGAAACGGCCATTTCCTCCGTATTCAGAAGCTCATCTTTAATAGAACCGATCAGCGCCAGCTTATAGCCAACCTCCTGATTTTCGAATCTTGGCCAGAGAATTCCGGGAGTATCCAGAAGCTCCAGCTGGCGGTTCAGGCGAATCCACTGAGCTCCTCTTGTCACACCAGGCTTATTCCCGGTCTTTGCGCATGCCTTCCCCGCATAGCTGTTGATAAATGTGGATTTTCCCACATTCGGGATTCCGGCCACCATGGCCCGCACCGGTCGATTTTTAATTCCGCGTTTCCGGTCCCGCTCCAGTTTTTCCCGACAGGCCTCCTGCACAGCGCCTCCGATTGCCTTAAGACCTGCTCCGGTGCGGGAGTTGGCCTTGACCACGAAGGCGCCCTTCTCCTGAAATGCTCTCGTCCATTCCTCATTGCACGCCTCATTGGCCAGATCCGCCTTATTCAGCAGAATAATTCTTGCCTTATTCTTCCCCAGTTCATCTATGTCCGGATTTCTGCTGCTGTAGGGAATCCTCGCATCCACCAGCTCTATGATCAGATCCACCAGTTTTATATTCTCCTGCATCATGCGCTTTGCCTTCGTCATGTGCCCCGGATACCAATGATATTCCATAATTCATCCTTTCCGGTTCCGCCAGAACGGAACATTTATTTCAGTCTTCCGCGCCGCTGTTTGGGAGAAAGCACATACCACGGCTTTCCCTCTATGTCCTTCAGATTCACATTTCCAATATCCGCATATCGGCTGTCCTCACTGCTGTTGGGATTATCTCCGATCACAAAATACGTATCCTTCTCCACAGAAACAGGTTCTTCCGCCATACCCGCATTGGAGATCTTTCCCACCGGCAGATCCGTGACCAGCTCATCATTCACGTAAAGAAAACCTTCTTTAATCTGAACCGTATCCCCGGGTCCCGCCACGACACGCTTGATATAATAATGGGAATTCTCATTTCCATTGGGCTTAAATACGATCAGATCACCCATTTGAGGGGATTTTACTTTATATATAAAGCGGTTTACCAGAACAACATCCCCGTTTTCCAGCGCAGGAGACATGGAATCTCCGATATTGCTGATCTGCTCTCCCGCATAATACACGATGACAAATGCGAATGCCAGCACCACCGCAATCTGAAACACCCACATGAGTATTTCACTGATCACATGCATGTTGATCTTTTTTTCTTTTCTGCGTGCCCCGTATCTTCTTCTCTTTCTTCTCATAGATTTCCCGCCTGTAATGATAAGGGAAAAAAAGGGACAACATACATTATGTACTTGTCCCTCTTCCAAATCCCTATTTTACTAACTCTTTTACCTTTGCTTTCTTTCCTACGCGGCCTCTTAAGTAGTTCAGCTTTGCACGTCTTACTTTACCCTTGCGGACAACCTCTACCTTCTCTACGTTGGGAGAATGCAGCGGCCATGTCTTCTCTACGCCGATTCCGTTGGAATTCTTTCTTACAGTAAAGGTCTCTCTTGCTCCGCCGCCCTGTCTCTTCAGAACGATGCCTTCGAAAACCTGGATTCTTTCGCGGTTACCCTCTTTGATCTTACCGTAAACCTTAACGGTGTCACCTACGTTAAACTGCGGTACTTCTGCCTTCAGCTGTTCAGCCTCAATGCTCTTAATGATTTCGTTCATTTGTGTGCCTCCTTATTCTTTGGATGTTCTTAATACATAACGTAACAGAGGACCATCTATTCTTCTCACAACTATTGCATCATATCATAATTTTCTTCGATATGCAAGGAATTTTTATCGGTAAATATCAAAATTTATTTCCTTATAAAACAGCTCTTTCTGCCTTTTCCGGTCATCCGTACAGCCCAGCACCCACATCAGCTTCGTGGTAATGGCCTCCAGTGTCATATTATAGGCTTCCAGAATCCTTTCGTCCTCCTTAAATACCCGGCCAACTTCATATACACTCAGGTCACTGCCCTCCAGCGGAACCTGGGTTGTAATGACCAGCACTTTTCCGCGATCCAGAAATTCGGTGATCTTCTGTCGAAACATCTGCTCCTGCGTATTGGGAATTCCCCCGATCCCAAATCCCTCAATGATCACAGCATCATAATGTTCTCCAAGATAATCCAGGATGTCCGCCTTCATTCCGGGAATCAGCTTCAGAACCACCACCTTGTCATTTAAACGGTCATAGCATGTAAAAGGGTCTCTCTCTTTCCGGCATATGTAGTGTATCACCCGGTTTTCCCGGATAACAGCCAAATGCGGAAAATCCACACTGGAAAAAGCATTAAAGCTTTTTGTACGGATCTTTCTTCCTCTTGTCCCTGCAATGACCTCGCCATTAAAAACAAAATTCACATTACTGGCGCTGTCATCACAGGCATAGATCACACTCTGGATCACATTGCTCCTTGCATCTGTAATATCCTGATCGATGGGCTTCTGGGCTCCGGTCAGAACAATTGGCTTTGGACTGTTCTGTATCAGATAAGACAGTGCGGCCGCCGTGTACGCCATGGTATCCGTACCATGCAGGATCACAAATCCGTCAAATTTCTCATAATTCTCCCGAATCTTTTCCGCTATCATCAGCCAGTGTGTCGGCTGCATATTCGTACTGTCCAGATTGACAGGCTGTATAGCCTCCATATGGCAAAGGTTCTGAATCTGTGGAACATAATTTAAAAGCTGATCCATGGGGATCTCAGGAACCAGCCCGTTTTCTGCTTTTCTCGAGGCAATCGTCCCTCCGGTAGCAATCAAAAGTATCTTCTTCATTTCTTCAGTCCTCTTAAAAACTCTTCGTCCTTTTTATCCAGCTTCGCCCCTTCCAGCAGATCCGGACGGCGCTCCAGCGTACGCTTCAGCGACTGCTGTCTCCTCCATTCGTCCACCTTTCCGTGATGACCCGACAGCAGCACCTCCGGCACCCTTTTCCCCCGCCATTCCTCCGGACGGCTGTACTGGGGATACTCCAGAAGGTTATCATGGAAGGAGTCAAACTGTGCAGATTCCTCATTGTTCAGGACCCCCGGCACATGCCGGGAAATGGCGTCGATCATCACCATGGCCGCCAGCTCTCCGCCGGTCAGCACATAGTCTCCGATAGACACGTTGTCCGTCACAATTTCCTCCAGCACCCGCTCATCGATTCCCTCATAGTGGCCGCACAGAAAAATCAGTTCCTCTTCCTTTGCCAGCTCCACCGCCAGCTTCTGATTAAATACCTGTCCCTGGGGGGTCATATAGATCACACGGGGCTTTTTTTCCATTCCGGCAGCAATGGATTCATAGGCCAGATACACCGGTTCCGCCTGCATTACCAGGCCCGCGCCTCCGCCGTAAGGATAGTCGTCCACCTTTTTATGCTTATTTTTGGAAAACTCCCGGATGTCCACCGCTTCCAGGCCCAGCAGGCCCTTCTCCATGGCCCGTCCGATAATACTCGTATTCATTCCCTGCATCACCATATCCGGAAACAGGGTCAGCACATGATAATTCATACTTCTTTCCTCAGTCCAAAAGTCCCGGAAGCAGATGAATCTCCATTCTTCCCGCTTCTGGCTCCACTTTCCGGATACAGTCCTTTATGGCGGGAACCAGCACTTCCCTGCCATCTGACATTTCTATCACATAGACATCATTGGCACCGGTTTCCATCACATCCTTCAGAGTTCCAAAGGGCTGTCCGTCTTCCAGAAAAACATCCATGCCGATCAGATCGGCCACAAAATATTCATCCCTTTTCAGACGGACGGCATTCGCCCTCGTCACATAAAGGCTGCAGCCTTTATATTTTTCGATATCATTTATATTGTCATAGTCCCTGAATTTCAGGATCACCAGGTTCTTAAAGAACTTGACGCCTTCCACCTCAAGCACCTTTTCTTCTTTTCCGGTATCCAGGATCACTTCCTTCAGCTTCCTGAATCTTTTACTGTCATCTGTCGTGGGAAATACCTTTACTTCCCCTCTCACCCCGTGGGTTGTGGTGATGACGCCCACCTGAAATCTGTCTTCCACCTTCGTCCTCCTGGTACAGATAAGGGACGGATAAACTACCCGTCCCTTTCACTCCTGTTGCGTGCTATTGTAAAATTTCTACGACAACTTTCTTATCTTCCTGGGAAGATGCTGCCTTTACGACCGCACGGATTGCCTTTGCAATGCGTCCCTGCTTGCCGATGACTTTTCCCATATCTGACTGAGCCACCCGCAGTTCCACTACGATTGCCTTGTCTGTCTCGGTCTGTGTGACCAGGACTTCATCCGGGTTATCGACCAGCGACTTTGCAATTACTTCAACTAATTCTTTCACGCTGACACCTCCGCAAAGTCTTATTTTTCAATACCAGCCATCTTAAAGATCTTGCTTACTGTCTCTGTCGGCTGAGCGCCGTTTGCAAGCCACTTCTTTGCCAGTTCCTCGTTTACATTGTATACGCTCGGATCTTTGGTCGGATCGTAAGTACCGATCTCCTCGATAAATCTTCCGTCTCTCGGGGATCTGGAATCAGCAACGATGATTCTATAGAAAGGAGCTTTCTTCTGACCCATTCTTCTTAATCTGATCTTAACTGCCATCTTATATTTCACCTCCTTCAATTATGCTGAAATGGAAATCCCATTAAAATGGAAATCTCATTCTTCCTCTTCTGCCGCCTCTGCCTCCCATAAGTCCGGGCAGCTGCTTCATCATCTTGCGGCTCTGATCGAACTGTTTTACCAGTCGGTTCACCTCACTGATGTCCACGCCTGCGCCTGCGGCAATTCTTCTCTTACGGGAAGGATTCAATATATCCGGATTGGAGCGTTCCTGGGGTGTCATGGAAAGAATGATCGCCTCAATACGTGCCATCTTCTTTTCATCCATTGCCGCTTCCAGACCCTTCATCTGACTGCTCATCCCGGGCATCATGCCAAGGATGCTTGACAGGCCTCCCATTTTCTTCATCTGGCGCATGCTTTCCAGATAATCGTCAAAGCCCAGCTTGTTCTTTTTCAGCTTCTGCTGCATCTCCTTCGCTTTCGCTTCATCGATATCCATTGCAGATGCCTTCTCAATCAGAGTAAGCACATCTCCCATTCCCAGAATTCTGGAAGCCATACGGTCGGGATAAAACTGCTCCAGATCGGAAAGCTTTTCTCCCATACCTACATATAGAATCGGTGTGCCGGTAACCGCCTTGATCGAAAGAGCCGCACCGCCCCGGGTATCACCGTCCAGCTTCGTAAGGACGACCCCGTCAATACCGATCTTATCATGGAACATACCGGCCACGTTCACAGCATCCTGACCGGTCATGGCATCCACCACAAGAAGCGTCTGATGGACATCCACCGCCTCTTTGATTTCCACCAGTTCATTCATCATGTCCTCATCAATGTGAAGACGTCCTGCAGTATCCAGGATTACTACGTCAAAGCCGTTCTTTGCCGCATGCTCTGCGGCCGCTCTGGCGATATTGGCAGGCCTGTGGCCGTCCCCCATGGAGAACACCTCCACCCCCTGCTTCTCTCCGTTCACCTGCAGCTGTTTGATTGCCGCCGGACGATACACATCGCAGGCCGCCAGCAGAGGCTTCCTGCGCTTCTCCAGAAGCTTTCCGGCAATCTTCGCCGTTGTTGTCGTCTTACCGGCGCCCTGAAGTCCCACCATCATGATGACCGTGATCTCATTCCTCGGCTTCAGGGAAATCTCCGTTGTCTCGGAGCCCATCAGTGCAATCATCTCTTCATGCACGATCTTAATGACCATCTGTCCCGGATTCAGGCCGTTTAAGACATCCTGTCCCACTGCCCGCTCCTGAACGGCCTTCACGAACTGCTTTACAACCTTGAAGCTTACATCCGCTTCCAGAAGCGCCATCTTGACTTCCTTCAGGGAAGCCTTCACATCATCCTCTGTCAGCCGGCCCTTGCTTCTTAAGTTCTTGAATATATTCTGCAGCTTATCCGATAAACTCTCAAATGCCATCCGCTATAACTCCTCTAAAATTTCATTCGAAATTTCTTCCAGCCTGCCAAACAATTCTTCCTGTTCCACGGCATCCTTGGCCTGAACCAGTTCGTGAATCTGGTTGACTTTCGTCCGGATCACAAGAAATTTCTCCACCAGGTGAAGCTTCTCCTCATAATCCTTCAGGATCTTATTGCACCTCTTCACAAGATCATGGACGCCCTGACGGCTGATGCCCCGCTCCTCCGCAATCTCGCTTAAGGACAGATCATTCAGAATAAAATCTTCATATATCTGCTTCTGATGCTCCGTCAGCAGTTCTCCGTAAAAATCATACAGAAGCGCCTGCTCTACAATCCTCTCCATTTCAACCACCTTAGGTAGGATACACTATTGCCGATGCGTTGTCAAGTGTTTTTTCTTGACACGCAAAAAAACTCTGCAAAAAATTCCTTCACGGTCAGAATTCCCAGCTACAAAATCGTCTGTTTCTGTACCGGCTCGTATCCAGCCTGCTTCAGTGCATCCATAATCTGATTCTTATGCTCAGTTCCGAATGCCTCCATGGTGATTTTCAGTTCCACTGCCGCATTCCGGTTAATGCTGACAAACTGATTATGCTCCAGCTTGATGACATTTCCCTGATGCCGGGCAATAACCTGTGCCACATTTACCAGTGCTCCCGGCTTGTCCGGCAGAAGCACGGAAATCGTAAAGATCCTGTCTCTCTGGATCAGACCATGCTGTACAACAGAAGCCATGGTAATCACATCCATGTTTCCTCCGCTCAGGATAGACACGATCTTCTTTCCCTTTACCTCCAGATGCTTTAAGGCAGCAACCGTCAGAAGGCCGGAATTCTCCACAATCATCTTGTGGTTCTCCATGATATCCAGGAAGGCCACGATCAGCTCTTCATCCTCAATGGTAATGATATCATCAATATTTTTCTGAATATACGGAAAAATCCTGCTGCCCGGTGTCTTCACCGCTGTACCGTCCGCAATGGTATTTACCGAAGGAAGGGTCGTCACCTTTCCGTTTTTCAGCGATTCCTGCATACAGTTGGCTCCTGCAGGCTCCACACCGATCACCTTAATATTTGGATTGAGAAGCTTCACCAGTGTGGATACGCCGGTGGCAAGCCCGCCTCCTCCGATAGGGACCAGAATATAATCCACCAGCGGCAGCTCCTTGATGATCTCCATGGCAATGGTGCCCTGACCGGTGGCTACCGTCTCATCATCAAACGGATGAATAAAGGTATATCCGTGCTCTTTGGCAAGCTCATAGGCATGCGCACATGCCTCATCATACACATCCCCGTAAAGCACCACCTCTGCTCCGTAGCTCTTGGTGCGATTCACCTTCATCAGAGGTGTGGAGGTCGGCATAACGATCACTGCCCTGGCGCCAAAGCGGGAAGCCGCATAGGCAACCCCCTGGGCATGGTTCCCGGCAGACGCCGTAATCAGTCCCTTTTTCCGTTCCTCCTCCGTAAGCGTGCTGATCTTATAGTAAGCTCCCCGCACCTTGTAGGCTCCGGTAAACTGCATATTCTCAGGCTTTAAATATACCTTATTTCCCGTCTGGCTGCTGAGATATTCACTGTAGATCAGCTTGGTCTCCAGCGTCACATTTTTTACGATCTCAGAAGCCTCCTCAAATTTTTCCAGTGTCAGCATTTGGTCAATCCCTCCTGATGAAACAGCGCGTTTACAAATTCATCCGCATCAAATTTCTGCAGATCCTCGATACTCTCACCAACCCCTACATATTTTACGGGAATACCGAGCTCCGAATGGATAGCCACAGCGATTCCGCCCTTGGCGGTTCCGTCCAGCTTCGTCAGAATAATGCCGGTAATGTCCGCCACCTCGGCAAACTGCCGCGCCTGAACAAGGGCATTCTGTCCGGTAGTACCATCCAGAACTACCAGTGTCTCGCGATATGCCTCCGGATATTCCCTTTCCAGGATCCGGTTGATTTTTTTCAGCTCTTCCATCAGATTTTTCTTATTATGAAGTCTTCCGGCCGTATCACACAGCAGTACATCCGCCTTTCTCGCCTTGGCTGCCTGTATGGCATCATAAACCACAGCCGCCGGATCTGCTCCCTCCTGGCCGCTGATAATATCCACGCCGGCACGGTTCGCCCATTCCGTCAGCTGCTCGGTCGCTGCAGCCCGGAAGGTATCCGCCGCTGCCAGAACAACTCTCTTTCCCTGCGCTTTCAGCTTACCTGCAAGCTTCCCGACAGACGTGGTCTTTCCCACACCATTCACGCCGATCACCAGTACCACGGAGGTTCGGTTTTCAAATTCATAGGCCAGCTCTCCCACATCCATCTGCGCCCGGATACTGTCGATCAGAAGCTGTTTACAGGCCTCCGGCTCCCGGATGCCCTGTTCCTTCACCTTCTTTTTCAAATCACTGACAATCGCATTCGTGGCATTGATGCCGATATCCCCCATAATAAGGGTTTCCTCAATCTCCTCGTAAAAATCCTCATCGATGCTGGAAAAGCCGGAAAAAATGGAGTCAATTCCGGAGACAATATTATTTCTTGTCTTGGACAGGCCTTCCACCAGCCGTTTAAAAAACCCTTTCTTTTCCTCTGCCATAACGTCCTCCTCACAAAATAAACGATTCTATTTATCAAGATCATGTTCGATCAGGTCCACTGATACAAGGGCGGATACTCCCTTCTCCTGCATGGTAATGCCGTAGAGCCTGTCCGCAGCTGCCATGGTTCCTCTTCTGTGTGTTATGATAATAAACTGCGTGTTCTTTGTCAACTTATGCAGATAATCCGCAAATCTTCCGACGTTGGAATCATCCAGTGCCGCCTCGATCTCATCCAGAAGACAGAACGGAGAAGGCTTCAGATTCTGGATCGCAAACAGAAGAGAGATCGCCGTCAGTGCCTTTTCTCCTCCGGAAAGCTGCATCATATTCTGAAGCTTTTTGCCCGGCGGCTGGGCATTGATCATGATCCCCGACTCCAGAATGTCCTCATCCTCCATCAGGGACAGGCTTGCCTTCCCTCCACCAAAAAGCTCCTTAAACGCCTTCTCAAATTCCCGGCAGATGGCAGCAAACTGCTCCTTAAACTGCTTTCGCATGCCTTCATCCAGCTCCTGTATAATCTGAAGCAGCGTTTCCTCCGCATTCTTCAGATCATCCCGCTGACCGCTTAAAAATTCCCAGCGTTTGGTCAGTTCCTTAAAATCCTCAATTGCATTTACATTCACATCACCCAGCTTTCGGATCTCATCCTTCAGCGCAGTGATCTGCTTTCGGATATCGGATATGCTTCCCAGATCCTCTCTTCCAAGCTCCCGGGCCGCCGACCAGGTAAGTCCATACTCTTCCCACATATAATTGATCTGAGTATCCATCCCTTCCTCCAGCTTTTCATACTGAGCATTCAGACGGAACACCTCTTTATCCAGCCGGGTCATCTTTTCTGAAAGCTCTTCTCTTTTTGCAAAGAACTCCCTGTGGCTTCTGTTCGTTTCTTCTTTTTCCTGCGTCAGTGCCCGGATTTCCTCCTCCCGGTCATCCACCGCACCGATGGAGGCTTCGATGGTCTGACGTATTTTAAAGATGTCCTCCTGTTTGCGGGCGATATCCTCCGCCGTCACATCCAGATTCTCATCCAGCTTTTTGTATTCCTCTTCCAGCTGTGCCAGCTCCCCGCGGATCCGGGCGGTGTTTCTTGAAAGAAATTCTGCGTTCTGATTCAGCTGTGCCGTCTGTAAATGCAGCTCCTCGGAAACCTTCCGGGCTGCTTCCTCCTCTTCCCGGCGGCTCTCCAGAGACTCCTGACAGGAAAGCACCGTCTGCTCCAGCTCCTTCTCCGTTTGTTCTGAAGCAGCCAGCTCACTGCGGATCTGTCCAAGGCTTTCCCCGATATCGGAAATCTGTCCCTCGATCTCCTGGCCTTCCTTCTGAAGACTGGTGTATTCACTCTGGACCCCCGTCAGCTTTTCCTGAGCCTGACGGCACTCCATCTGAAGGGTATTCTGTTTCAGATACTGCTCCTGAAGCTTCTCCTTCAGGGCAACAATCTTCTCCCTGCATCGGTTTCTCCTGCCTCTCTGCTCATCCATCTGTCTCTGGCTTTCTTCCAGATCCTTTTTCAGAAGCCCTACGCTGGCCTCCAGCTCTTCGATTTCTCTTCTCCTGCCCAGCAGATTGCTGGAGTTTTTAAAAGCTCCTCCGGTCATGGAGCCTCCGGGGCTTAAGGACTCTCCCTCAACCGTTACGATCCTGAGGGAATAGTTGTATTTTCTGGCCAGAGCAATCGCTGCATCGATCGTTTCCGCCACTACCGTCCTGCCCAGCAGATAGCCGATCAGCTCCCGGTATCCGGGCTCTGTCTCCACAAGCTTGCTTGCAAGTCCGATCACCCCCGGCTCCCCAAGCACACGCTCCTGCCGGAATTCCTGACGGTTTTTCACACTGGTCAGAGGCAGGAAAGTTGCCCTTCCCCCCTTGGTGCGTTTCAGGAATTCGATCATCCGCTTGGCGGTCTGCTCCGTATCCGTGACAATATTCTGAATACTTCCGCCCAGAGCCGTTTCCACCGCTGTCTCGTACTTTTTATCCACCTTGATCAGATCCGCCACGACTCCGATGATTCCCGGCTCTGTGCCTCTCTGGTCCATCACCCGGCGAATACTGTTGCCGTAGCCGTCATACCGCTCTGTAATATTTTTCAGGGATTCCAGTCTGGACTGCTCCCGATGGAAGGCGGTCTGTCCCGCTTCTATTTTCTCATTCAGACGGATAATTTCCTTCTGAAGCTCTTCCTGCCTTCTGTTATACTCTTCACTCTCTACGGAAAATTCCCGGATGGCCTTTCGCACCTGCTCCATCTGCGCACCCAGGTCCCGGGACGTTTCCTGATGCTCATCCTCCTCGGTCTTTAACTGAAGTATCCGGGAGGAAAGCTGAGCCTTCCGTATCTGAGCCTGTTCCAGCATCGTATCATACCGCTGGATCTTTCCTTTCGTGGACGCACGGGTATTCAGAAGCTCAATGATATCCGCCTTGGCCTGATCCATTCGAAGATTCTCCTCCTCCATCTTCAGACGGATATCAGACAGCCTTCCCTCTGCCTCCTTCTGCTCCTCTTCTGCCGCCCGGATTTTCTCATCCTGCTCTTTCTTCTGCGTTTCATATTCCCCGAGCTCTTCCGTGCGGGCAATCTGATCCTTCCGGATAGCCTCCATACGATTCTGAATATGCTCATCGTTGGTTCTGGCCGTATTGATCTGCTCCTTTAAAAGCTCAATCTGGCTCTCCAGACTCTGGCGGGTAAGCCTGGCCTGATTCTGAGCTTCCCGCGCCTCATCCATGCGTTTCCCCAGCTCTTCGATCTTCCGTTCCATTTCCTCATAGCCGGCTTTGGTCTGACGGAATATCTCCTCCGTCTGAGAAAGCTCCAGGGAAGCATTCTTTTTCTTTTCCTCCAGCTCCTTTTGCTGCAGACGGCTTTTCTCTGTTTCTGCCAGAAAAAAATTCACATCATAAAGCTTCAGTTCCTCTTTTTTCTTCAGATAAATTCTGGCTGTTTCGGACTGCTTTTCCAGCGGTCCCTTCTGTTTTTCCAGCTCGGCAATGATATCGTTCACCCGCACCAGATTCTGCCGTTCCTCATCCAGCTGCTTCTGCGCCGTCAGTTTTCTTCGTTTGAATTTTACAATACCGGCTGCCTCATCAAAAAGCTCCCGGCGATCCTCCGGCTTTCCGCTTAATATCTTGTCGATCTGCCCCTGACCGATGATGGAATAGCCTTCTTTTCCGATTCCTGTATCATAAAACAGCTCATTGATATCTTTCAGCCTGCAAGCTGCCCCGTTGATCAGATATTCACTTTCTCCCGACCGGTATACCCGACGGGTTACTGTCACCTCATCGAACTGTACTGCCAGCTGATGGTCCGAGTTATCCAGGGTAATGGCAACCGACGCATAGCTTAAAGGCTTGCGCAGCTCTGTCCCTGAGAAGATCACATCCTGCATGCTGGCTCCCCGAAGCTGCTTGGCACGCTGCTCCCCCAGAACCCATCGCACGGCATCCGCGACATTGCTCTTTCCGCTGCCGTTCGGTCCTACAATTCCGGTAATTCCGTTATGGAATTCCAGCAGTATTTTGTTCGCAAAGGATTTAAATCCCTGAATCTCAATACTTTTTAAATACATACTGTTCCCTTTTCACTATTTCTCCGTTTTCAGCTTCAAAATTGCCGCATAGGCAGCCTCCTGCTCCGCAGCCTTCTTGGTTCGCCCGCTTCCTCTTCCGAACACTGCGCCCTTAATAGACACCTGAACAAGAAACTTCTTATTATGGTTAGGGCCTTCTTCCCCCACCAGCTCATACACCGGTTCGCACTCCAGTTCTCCCTGCACAATTTCCTGCAGGATAGTCTTGCTATCGAAAAAGAGCTGCTTGTGTTCAATATCGTTCAGCACAAAATGATGTACGAACTCTTTTGCATTAGCAAAACCACCATCCAGATAGACTGCTCCGATCATGGCTTCCATGGCATCGGAAGTAACCGAAGCCCTCTCTCTCCCGCCTGTCAGGTCCTCACCCTTTCCCAGCAGAAGATAGCTTCCCAGGTCCAGCGCCCTTGCACAGAATGCCAGTGTCTGTTCACATACCATACTGGCTCTCAGCTTGGTCAGCTCCCCCTCCGGTTTCTGTGGATAAGTCCTGTACAGGAATTCACTGGTCACAATCTCCAGCACCGCATCCCCCAAAAATTCCAGCCGTTCGTTATTCTCCAGCCGCCCAAGCCGGTGCTCATTGGAATAAGAGCTGTGAGTCAGCGCCTTCTCCATCAGCTTCGGATTGCGGAAATGATAGCGGATCTTTTCCTCCAGCTCCTTACGCACCTCTTCCTTTAGCATAAAAATATCCTCCCTTCCCAAGGCACATTTTCTGCAATCAAAAAAATGCCTCAAAATTCCTGATACCCAGAAAGATTGAGGCACCCTCGTTCTTTATTAGTTTAATGCATTCTTGATCTGCTCAACCGCATCGCCCACGGTAACAATCTTTTCCGCATCTTCATTTGCAATTTCGATATCAAATTCTTCCTCGATACCCATTATGATCTGGAAAATATCGAGAGAATCTGCTCCCAGGTCATCCACGAAGGTTGTATCCATCGTGATCTCCTCTGCATCCACATTTAATACCTCTGAAATAATCTGCTGAAGTTTTTCAAATTCCATTCCTTTACATCCTTTCCCTCTCAAATTTTACTCGGTAAAAACTTCTGACATTCGGGATCATTCCCGGCCCCCGTCACTTCCAGGCGCCTCTTTCTGAATTGCAGCCGCAATTCTATCATTCATCCTCTGCTCATTAAAAGCAGCACACTGCAGAATCGAGTTCTTTATCTCCGTGTGGTTGGAGCTTCCGTGACTCTTCACAACCAGTCCCTTCAGGCCCAGCATCGGCGCTCCGCCATACTCTTCCGCATCAAAGCTTTTCAGCGTCTCTTTCAGGGCCGGCTTCACCAGAACCGCACCGATCTTACTCCGAAGAGAAGACAGCATCCCCTTCTTAATCACTGAGACAAGTGTGCCTGCAAGTCCTTCATAGAGCTTCAGGATGACATTTCCCACAAAGGCATCACAGACGATCACATCCGCGTCCCCCTTTGGAATATCCCTGGCCTCAATGCTTCCGATAAAATTGATATCGGTACATTCCTTCAGAAGCGGAAACGTCTCCTTCACGAGTGCATTTCCCTTCTCCTCCTCCGCCCCGATGTTGACAATCGCAACCTTCGGATTGGGAATGCCCACGATATGCTCCATATAAATGGAACCCATCCGGGCAAACTGTACAAGGTGGGAAGCCCGTGCGTCCACATTCGCCCCGCAGTCCACCAGAAGCGTAACTCCTTTTTCCGTAGGAAGCAGCGGTGCCAGCGGCGGACGTTCCACGCCCTTTAGCCTTCCCACAAGCAGCTGTCCTCCTACCAGGACGGCGCCTGTACTTCCCGCAGACACAAAAGCATCCGCCTCATGGTTCTTTACAAGATTCATTGCGACAACAATGGAGGAATCCTTCTTCTTACGGATCGCCATCACCGGCGGTTCCGCCATCTCGATCATCTCCGAAGCCGGCACCACTTCGATCTGTTCCTTATTATAGGAATATTTGGAAAGCTCCGCTTCCACGGCATCCTGCTTTCCGACAAGGAACACTTTGATGTTCTCCTTCTCCTTTACAGCCTCCACAGCACCCTGGACCGTTGCTTCCGGTGCATAATCTCCGCCCATTGCATCCAGCGCCACTTTAATCCTTTCCTGCATGCAAATATTCCCTCCTTGCATTACTAAAAATACTATACAAGACATTATTCTAAAAATCAATATGTTTTTGGCACGAAAAAAGACCATCCCCATACCGGGGACAGTCCTTCTTTCCGTTGCAATCCCGTAAAGATTAATCCTCTACGGATACGATCTCTTTCTTGTTGTAAGAGCCGCAAGCCTTGCATACTCTGTGAGGCATCATTAATTCACCGCACTTGCTGCATTTCACCAGATTCATGGTTTTCATTTTCCAGTTTGCTCTTCTCTTATCTCTTCTTCCCTTGGAAGATTTATTCTTCGGACAGATAGACATGATTACACCTCCTCTTTCCCTGATTTACTTATCAAATCATTGTTCCTTAATGCCTGAATTTTGAAAAATATCACGGATGGCAGCCATTCGAAGATCCTTCGGCTCTTCCTTGCAGCCGCACGGCCCCTTATTCAGGTTCGCGCCGCATCTGCTGCAGATGCCCCTGCAGTCTTCCCTGCAAAGCACCTTCATCGGCCAGCCGGACAGCAGCTCATCATAGACAAGTCCTTCCACATCCAGCGTATTCCCCGCAATATAACTGTCTTCATCTAGTTCTTTTATCCTGTCGTCCTCGGAAAGCTTCATATCCACCTTCCGCAGGATATCAAGATGAATCATTGTTTTCACATCCTCCAGACAACGGCTGCACGGAATTACAGTGCTCAATTCCATCGTTCCCGTAATCTCAAGCACCTTCTTCCCCGTATTGCGGATGCAAAGAGAAAGAGGCGTCTTATCGACGATCGGAAAACTGCCAAGCCTTGACTGGAAGGAGTCAAGCTCCACCTCGGCTTCCATGGAAACAACCTTTTCATCTCTGGATAAAACATCTGATAAGTTTATAAGCATAATAGTCTCCTATTCATACTCAAATTATTATACCCATGCCCTTACGGTTTGTCAACCGTTTTTTCTTGACAGTTTTATTTTCTTTTCCCGCTTTCCACAGCTTTTTTCTGTCAAAAAAGAGAGGTAAGCTTTCCCAGCGCTTCTGCCCGAAGGTACAGCTCCTTTTGTCCCTTTCCAAAATCGCCCAGCGTTTCCGGATCCAGCGTACAGATCACCCGGCTGCAGTCATCCATCCGCTTTCCTGCACGTTCAAGCGTCTCCTCCTTCAGAGAACAGAATGCCTTTTCCGTAATCACTTCAGCGGCCAGCGCCCTTGCTGCCGGAATATCCAGATCATTTTCCCACAGAATACCAGTGGCAAAAGGAATTCCCTCCCTCTGCAGCCTCCGATATATGCAGGTCCCGGTCCCGTTTCCTGCCAGCACAAAAATCTGCGGTCTCCCTTTTGCCGGCTCAAGCTCTATATTTCCTGTTCTTTCATCATAAGAACCAGAGGTCATATCATACAGCTGCGGAATGTACCCGGGCACAAATATCTCCTCCGGGGTGCCAAAACGATCTATTCTGTCTTTGCGGATACAGGCAATGCGGTCAGAAATCCGCTCTGCCAGATCCAGCTCATGCAGGGACATGATCACCGTCAGCTTCCCGGATCTTTTCAGCTGCTGAAGCACCGACAGAAATTCCAGCTTATATTTGATATCCAGAAACGAAGTCGGCTCATCCAGCACGAGAATATCCGGTTCCTGACACACTGCTCTGGCCAGCATGACTCTCTGTCTCTGCCCGTCGCTGATCTTTGCAAAATCCCGGTCTGAAAGCTCCCGGATCTGTACCAGCTCCATGGCCTCCTCCACCGCCCGATGGTCCTGCTCTCCCAGTACGCCAAAACGTCCGGTATAAGGATACCTTCCTGTGGCAACCACATCCCTGCAGGTCATAAGCTCCGGCCGCACCCGCTCAGTGAGTACGACGGAAAGACATCGAGACAGCTCCTTCCCTGTCATCTGGGCGGTCTGCCTTCCATCCAGATACACCGTTCCCGCAATCGGGGAAAGCTGACGGATGATACTTTTAAGAATCGTCGTTTTCCCCGCACCGTTTGGTCCGATCAGCGTCAGAATCTCTCCTTTTTTCAACTGAAGCTCCACATTTTTTACCAGAGGAATTCCCCGGTACCCCACCGTCAGTCCTTCCGTCCAAAAGTAGTATTCATCCTTCATCCTGACTACACGACCTCTCTCTTCCGATATATCATAATAAAGATCACCACCGGCGCCCCGAAGATCGCTGTTACCGTATTGATGGCAAGCTCTGTGGGTGCAAACAGCGTACGGGCCAGGAGATCACAGAACAGGCAGAACACTCCGCCGCCCAGAAAGCAGGCCGGAATCATCAGAATCGGCTTTGCCGTCTGAAGCAGCGCCTTTACCAGATGCGGAACCGCAATTCCCACAAAAGAAACCGGCCCTGCAAAGGCCGTGACACAGGCAGACAATACACTGGACAGCAGAACCAGCACCGCCCGGAACCGGCGGATATTCAGCCCCATATTTCCCGCATAGGCCTCCCCCATCTGATAAGCGCTGATCGGCTTGGACAGCAGGAACACCAGAAAGGAGGCTGAAAATACCACAATCGCCATTACTCCAATATTCTCCCACTGTATTCCGGAAAAGCTTCCCCTGGACCAGTTATGAAGATTAACGATATTGGCATCATCCGCAAAGGTCACCACAAAATCCGTGATTGCCGAACATATATAGCCGATCATGACACCGCTGACAATCAGCATGTACATCTGATCGACCACCCGTGACATGAGAAGCACAAATCCCATCGCAAGCATGGCCCCCGCAAAGGCGGCCAGAATCATGCCCACGGAGCTGATCCGGTAAGCCTGCCCCAGAAACAGGATCAGCAGCAGAGATACCGCCAGCTTGGCCCCGGAGGAAATCCCGAGCGTATAGGGACCCGCGATCGGATTATGAAAAAATGTCTGAAGCAGATAACCGGAAAGGGAAAGTGCACCGCCAAGGACAATAGCCGCCAGTGCCCGAGGAAGCCGAATCTGCATCACAATGTCCCGGTACACCTCATTGCCCGCAAGGCCTCTTAAGATGTTCCATACCTCCGATAAAGGGACATTCACGCTTCCAACACAAATATTTGCCGCGAGGATGACAAAAAGAAGCAGGATCAGCAGAAGAAAGCTTCTTATGTTCCGGAGCCATTCTTTGGACCGACCGATGTTCTCTGACCTTTCCTTATTGTATATCATCTGTTTCATCTTATGCTTTTCACCTGCTTTTTTATTCTAATCGGTACAGATACGTCATTCCATCCATATCTCCGGTCAGCATCCTGTGCATATCTGCGGTAATCGTTCCCAGCTGCATGGAGGACTGATACAGATTTTGGGAAGTGCAGAACACCTGACCCGACTGCACTGCCCTGAAGTTCTTCAGAAGTCCGCTTTTATTCAGTAAATCCTCCACTGACGACAGTTCCCCGTCAATGGTACTGTTGTATATGAGATAGTCCGCATCCTTCGCAGCCGAATAAAATTCCTCCATCTGCATGCTCATGGTGGAGGAAGCCGAAGCCTCCTGCTCTGCACTGCCAAGAAAATAGGTTCCGCCTGCCGCTTCAATCATTTTGGGAAGATAATCCGATGCTCTGCGTACATTCACTTCTCCGTTGGATGTGATATAAAAGAACGCCACCACCGGCTGTCCGGACAATTCCTGCTGTGCATCGGAATATGCCTTTGCCTGCTCTTCAAAGGCTGCCTTAGCTTCCTCCTCTTTTCCGGTCAGCAGTCCGTACAGCTTAACCCATTCCATCCTGCCGAGAGGCGTTTCCTCATAACTGGAATAATCCACCAGCACCGGGATATCAAATGCCTCCAGCTGCTCCAGAACCTCCGGAGAATGGTAGATCATGGTATTTTCCACCGCAAGGCCGCATCCCTGCGACAGAATCTGTTCATAATCCGGTGCAGAATATTTTCCTGCATAAAGCAGCGTTCCCTTCTCCATTGCCTCTCTGGCTTCATCAATATACCAGCTTTCCGCTTTCAGTCCTGAAAACCTGAGGGCATCCATGGCATCCAGCGCGGCAAACATATCCATAGCTGCCGAAGCCACCAGATACACATTTTTTACCGGACAGCTGATCTGTACAATATCCCCGGAAAGCCCCTCAGGAGCCTCTGTTTCTTCCGGAACAAGCAGATATCGTTTTTCCCCCGCTATGGTGAGAAGCACATAACCGCCATCGTAATAATCCGCCGTAAATTCCTTTGCATCAGAAAGTACAAGACTGTGATCATAGACAAGTCCGCCTCCGATATCCTCCGGTTCCCGCTCCGGGAACTCTGATCTCTGACAGGATACAAACAGAAGCATAAAAAATAGCCCGGCAAGAATCACTGCCCATTTTTTTCTCATGATACCGCATTCCTTTTCTCTTTCTTTTTCCCGTTTTTTCTGCTATCCCAGTTTTTTCTTCACAATCCCGGAAGCAGACACGCACAACGCCAGTATCCCGAGCAGCATGCTTCCCCTG
This sequence comes from Lachnospiraceae bacterium, assembly GCA_022763925.1. Taxonomy (GTDB): domain Bacteria; phylum Bacillota; class Clostridia; order Lachnospirales; family Lachnospiraceae; genus JAGTTR01. The sequence continues at coordinate 10,004 of JALERW010000036.1, read as the reverse complement.
CCGGAATCCCGGGAGCTTCCCTCAGCTTCTGTCCTCTGCAGGGTGTCTCCCGAAAGGATCAGCGTATAATCGATCTCATGGGGCGTACTCATGGCGGTCGTATCAGCGGTCACCGATATGCTTCCGTCCAGAACCGCTGCCGGTATTTCAAAAACTGCATTTCCCTCTGTACTTACCGGCAGATATTTTTCTTCGCCCACCAGCATGTAATCATAATGCGAGCTGCTCCATTCCACTGTAAGCACTGCTTTCTGATCCGTCACCGTAACAATTGCCGGAGACTGCACCGAAGCCCTCCCGCTTCCGCCCTCCAGAGCGACCTCTATGGTATAGGTTCCGTCTGCCGGAAGAATATCATCCGATGCCTTCTGATCTTCTTCCGGGACTTTGTCCCCTTCCCTTTCTTCCTTCATCTCTTCGATCCGCTTCTCTCTTGCGGCGCGCTTCAGTTCTTCATAATCCGGAAGTTCCACCAGAACAGCTTCCTCGGGAAGGCTTTCCGCCCGAAACAGAATCTTACGGTCATACCATTTTTCCTTTTTCTTACTGAAGGCGGCACAGTTCAGTGGCTGATCCAGCGCATCCACCGGAATGGTATAGGTATACGCTCCGTTTTCATCCTCTGCATACCCGATATAAGACGATGCATCCGCTTTCGCTGCCTCTTCTCCGGTTCCCATATACAGCTTCAGATATCCGGTTCCTCCCAGGGTAAGCACTGCAGTCATCTTCCCGTCCTGAACCGTGAGCACGGCATGCTCAATCCGGAACATGGAAGAACTGGACTCTGTTTCCACCTCATAAACTCCGTCCGCCACATCCGTTCCATATACAGGCTTCATTCCCTCGACTCCTACTTCCTCCGGTGTCACCTTCTCATCCTCGGAAGCCACTTCCCCATAGGAAATCCCATCTGTTTCTTCTCCTGCTGCCAGGACGGCAGCCGGCGTACAAAAAAATGCTGCAGCGCATACCGAAGCCACAGCTGCGCAATATTTCCATCTGTTCATTTTCTTCCCCTTTTCCATCGGATCCCTGGCTTTTTCTTCCGATTCACCGATATTTAAAATCTGCCTCCGCCCAAAAAGACGGAGGCAGACATCCGGTCATCTGTCTATTTTGTCATATTGCCCATCGCAGCCTGCACATGGGATACATAAATATCACGGATTGCTTCATTCTCACCCAGGCCATGAATCAGGCACTCTACTTCATAACCGTCTGCTGTAAGTACACTCTTCCAGGAATCCTCTTCCTCTCCGGCCATATCATTGTTGGCATGATCTCCGGCCACAACCATCAGCGGCTCCAGAACCACTTTTTTATAGCATCCCGCTTCCTTTAAAGAAGCCCGGATATCCTCCAGAGAAGGCGATGCCTCTACCGTTCCGATATAGTAATCGGAAAAGCCTGCCGCTGTAAGCTTTTCCTGAAGCTTCTCATATACCTCATTGGAATCCGCTTCCGTTCCGTGTCCCATAAAGACAATGGCAGTCTCATCATCCACATAATCTGCTGTTGCATCTGTGATCGCAGCAATCACCTGATTAAAGTCCTCATCACTGGTAAGAAGCGGTGCTCCGAGAACGATCTGGTCAAAGCTGCTCTCATATTCTTCCAGTTCCTCCGCCAGATCCGTGTATTCATAGCCGTCCATCAGGTGAGTCGGCTGTACAATCAAAGTCCTGATACCGTCTGCCACCGCACGGTCCAAAGCTTCCTGCACATTGTCGATTTCCAGCCCGTCGCGCTCTTTCAGCTTGTCAATAATAATCTGGCTGGTGAATGCCCTGCGCACTTCATACTTGGGGAAAGCTTCGGCAATCGCCTCTTCAATGGCGCCGATGGTGATATCACGGCTTTCATTGTAGCTGGTACCAAAGCTTACGACCAGAATCGCTGTATCCTTCGATTTTTCCGCCGTCTCAGACGTCATCTCATCCTCCTTGTCCGCCTCGCTCTGCTCTTCCTGCGTTTCCTTGTTCTCTTCGGCTGATGCCGGCTCTGCCTCCTCTGTCCTGCTCCCGCAGCCTGTCAGGCACAGGGCAAGTACCGCAAAAGCCATCAGCCATGCTGACACTTTCCTTTTCATGTCGTTCCTCCTTTTCTTTCCTAGGGACTTTTCTGTCCGATTGGGTATAAAAATGCCCTCTTACGAGGACATCGTGTAAGAGGGCGCAATGATGTTGTGATAATGCATCAATATACGACCAATTACTCGTGGCCCGGGGTTCTCCCCGTTTCACATGCAGGCAGGTCTCCTGACTCATAGATCTTCATGTAAAGCCGCCTTCCCAATCGCTCAGTGGCATACTGGCTCCACACTCCCTACACACAGTGACGAGTTCGTACAGGATTTGCACCTGTTTCCCTTTTCATCGGACCGCAGAAACTTCTGTTCCGACACCTGCTGTTGTATGACTGCAAGCTTCCTTTCGGTAGCTATGTCTGTACTATAGCACAAGCATTGCCGGAATGCAAGAAAAAAACAGGCATGCTGCAAAATGCAGCACACCTGCCCTCTTTTCTACTACAATATTCTGTTCTTCTGTCTCTTATTCCGCTTTATCACCCTTTACAAGGCGCATGGTCTCTCTTGCGATTTCCAGCTCCTCGTTGGTCGGGATCACGCAGACACGCACTCTGGAATCCGGAGTTGTGATAATCCGGTCGCCGCTTCCCGCATGGTTGGTCACCTCATCAATGGTCAGTCCAAGATATCCAAGATATTTGCAGATCTCGCTGCGGATGACCGCAGAGTTCTCACCGACACCGGCTGTAAATGCAATGGCATCCACACCATTCATGGCAGCCACATAGGAACCGATGTATTTAGCAACACGATATGCATAAGCCTCAAGGGTACGGGCAGCCGCCTGGTTTCCAGCCTCCTCCGCCTCTGTCAGATCACGGAAATCGCTGGAAATACCGGACATGCCATAAACACCGGACTCCTTGTTCAGAATATCCATAACCTCCTCAATCGTGATGTTATCCTTCTTCTGAATGTATTCCAGAATTGCCGGATCAATATCACCGGAGCGGGTTCCCATCATGAGTCCTTCCAGAGGAGTCATTCCCATGGAAGTATCAATGCATTTTCCATGATCAATGGCGCTGATACTTGCTCCATTGCCCAGATGGCAGACGATCACCTTCAGATATTTCAGCCTTGTCTTGAGGAAGTGAGCCATATGGTTCGATACATATTTGTGGGAAGTTCCATGGAATCCGTACCTTCTGATGCTGTAATTCTCATAGTATTTATAAGGAATTCCGTAGAGATATGCCTTTTCCGGCATCGTCTGATGGAACGCCGTATCAAACACTGCCACCATCGGAATACCCGGCATCAGCATCTGGCAGACACGGATACCAGTAAGGTTCGCGGGATTGTGAAGCGGAGCCAACTCACTGCACTCTTCAATTGCCTCGATCACCTCATCGGTAATCAGAACGGACTCGGTAAATTTCTCACCGCCATGTACGATACGATGTCCGATCGCATCAATTTCATCCAGCGATTTCACAACACCGGTCTCCTCGTTCATCAGATACTCCAGAACGAGTCCGATTGCCTCCTTGTGTGTAGGCATCGGAGTTAATGTTTTCTCCTTCTGACAGCCTTCCTTCTGATAAACGATCTGGCTGCCATCAATTCCGATACGTTCGCACAGACCCTTTGCAAATACCTCATCGGTATCTGTATTGATCAGCTGATACTTTAACGAAGAGCTTCCGCAGTTAATTACTAATACTTTCATGATAATACCTCCAAATCAATACATTATGATGTCTTCACACGCAATGAAATAAGCACCCATTCTTCCCTCTGTTCAAACTGCCCCCACGCCTCTTCCAAAAGCTTTTCCTGCAGTTCTTATAAAAAGCAGCGCGTCACCAAACGCGCCGCCTTCCCAAACATTTTTATTTTTCCACCAGGCGTACGGTCTCTCTTGCGATCGCAAGCTCTTCATCCGTAGGAATGACACAAACCGTAACTTTGGAATCCGGAGTAGAAATAATATTATCGAAGCCTCTCTTGTGGTTCGCCTCTTCATCCAGTTCAACACCAAGATATCCAAGGAATTTGCAGACTCCGGTTCTTGTCACCGGTCCGTTCTCTCCGACACCTGCTGTAAAGGCAATGGCATCTACGCCGTTCATAGCAGCAACATAAGCGCCGATATATTTAGCCACACGATACTCAAAGGCAGCCATTGTACGAATCGCCGCCGGATTGCCTTCTGCCTGTGCATCCTCTAAATCACGGAAATCGCTGGAAATCTGGGACAGTCCTCCCACACCGGATTTCTTATTCAGAACTTCCATAACACCTGCAATGTCCAGATTCTCCTTCTTGGCAATATACTCCATGATCGCCGGATCAATATCTCCGGAACGGGTACCCATGATCAGACCTTCCAGAGGAGTCATTCCCATGGAGGTATCCACACATTTTCCGTATTTCACAGCACTTACGCTGGAGCCATTGCCCAGATGGCAGACAATAATCTTCATATCCTTGATGTCTTTGCCAAGGAACTCTGCAAGGTGATTGGAAACAAATTTATGAGAGGTTCCGTGGAAGCCGTATCTTCTCACTCCGTATTTCTCATAATACTCATACGGAAGTCCATAAAGATATGCATACTCCGGCATGGTCTGATGGAATGCGGTATCAAAAACTGCCACCATCGGTTTGCCTGGCATGAGCTTCTGGCAGGCATGGATGCCGATCAGGTTCGCCGGATTATGAAGCGGTGCCAGATCGCTGCACTCCTCAATCGCTGCAATCACCTCATCATCGATCACAACAGACTCTGTGAATTTCTCTCCGCCATGTACAATACGATGTCCTGCCGCACCGATCTCGTCCAGAGACTTGATCACACCGTTTTCAGGATCCATAAGTGCATTCAGCACGAGGCTGATGGCCTCCTGATGAGAAGGCATGGGCGCCTTGGTCTTAATCTTGTCGCATCCGGCTTTCTGATATACAAGCTGGCTGCCGTCGATGCCAATACGCTCACACAGTCCCTTTGCCAGGACATCCTCAGTAACAGAATCAATCAGCTGATATTTTAAGGAAGAGCTTCCACAGTTGATTACTAAAACATTCATAATAATAAACCTCCAAAAACTACAAGTAATAAATTATACCATCTGTGCCTGTACGGCTGTCAGTGCGATTACACCTACGATATCCTCTGCAGAGCATCCACGGGACAGGTCATTGACCGGTCTTGCAATACCCTGAAGCATCGGTCCGTAAGCCTCTGCCTTACCCAGTCTCTGAACCAGCTTGTAACCGATATTTCCACAGTCAAGGTTCGGGAAAATCAGCACATTTGCCTTACCTGCAACCGGGCTTCCCTTTGCTTTGGATCTGGCAATGGACGGAACGAGCGCTGCATCTGCCTGAAGTTCACCGTCAACCAGCAGCTGCGGATATCTCTCCTGTGCGATAGCAGTTGCCTCAACCACCTTGTCAACCAGAGGATGCTTTGCGCTTCCCTTGGTGGAATGGGACAGCATTGCGATGATCGGCTTCTCGCCTACCAGAGCACGGAAGCTCTTTGCGCTGCTGTCTGCGATGGATGCAAGCTCGGAAGCATTGGGATCCTGATTCAGTCCGCAGTCAGCGAACAGGAAGGTACCGTTTGCTCCGTATTCACAGTCCGGAACATCCACAATAAAGAATCCGGATACCAGATCCGTTCCGGGAGCAGTCTTTAAGATCTGAAGAGCCGGACGAAGGGTATCTGCTGTAGAATGGCATGCACCGGCAACCATTCCGTCTGCGTCTTTCTGCTTTACCATCATAACACCATAGGTCAGCCAGTCTGTAGTCAGAATCTCTCTTGCCTTCTCCGGTGTCATTCCTTTATGTTTTCTCAGCTCATACAGCACTTCTACATACTCATCCAGCTTCGGATCAATATCCGGATCCACAACGGTAACACCCGTCAGATCCACATCCAGCCATCCGGCACCATCCATGATCTTCTCTTCCTTACCGATCATGATGATATCAGCGGTTCCCTCTTTCAGTACCTGTGCAGCTGCAATCAGTGTTCTCTTATCCTTTGTCTCCGGAAGCACGATCGACTGCTTGTCCGTTTTTGCCTTTGCTTTAATGAGATCAATAAATGCCATTTTGAAATACTCTCCTCTCGTATTATTAAAATATTGATATCCAATGCTCAGATGCCCTTATTATAAACGATTTAACTTTTGTATACAAGATGCTCGAGCCCCCGTTTGTGTATTTTCAGGCGAACAATCGCCCGTTTTTTTTTCCTGAAAATCATGAATTTTTTTCCGACTTTGTCTCGTTTTTATCATGGAAACGTGGTACACTATCCAAAAACGGGCAACAAAAAGGAGTTTTTCATGAAGATCACAGGCGTCATTACAGAATACAATCCTTTCCATAACGGGCATCTTTATCACCTGGAGGAAAGCCGCAGAATCACCCGGGCAGATTATCTTATTACGGTTATGAGCGGAAACTTTCTTCAGCGGGGAGGCCCTGCCATTCTGAATAAATATGAGCGTGCACGCATGGCTCTTATGCACGGAGCAGACCTGGTCCTTGAGCTTCCCTCCATCTATGCCACCGCAAGTGCCGAGCTGTTCGCATTCGGATCCGTTTCCCTGCTGCATGCACTCGGAGCAGTCACCGACCTGGTATTCGGCAGTGAGAGCAGCGATCTTCAGCTGCTCCTTTCGGCGGCACAGCTTCTAGCCGCCGAACCGCAGGATTTTCAGCATGCTCTGAACCGGCACCTGAAGGAAGGCTGTTCCTTCCCAAGAGCACGGCAGCTGGCCGTGTCCGAGCAGTTTCCCGCAATCGGAGACGAGTTTTTCTCTCTTCCAAACAATATCCTTGGCATCGAATACCTGAAAGCACTGATCCGGCTTGGCAGTCCCATCACTCCGCACACGGTAAAACGCCTTGGGAACGGCTATCATGACAGGAAATTCACAAAAAACAGCTTTGCCTCTGCCTCCGGCATCCGGCAGGCCATCCATCTGGGAGAAGCGCTGGATATGCTGAAGGATTATGTGCCCGGAGACGTTCTTTCTATATTAAAAGAGCAGAAAGGAAAGCGGTTCCCGATCAATGAATCGGACTTTTCCTCACTGCTCCATTATAAACTGCTTTTGTCCCGGAATGTTTACGCTTCCTTCGCGGATATTTCCCCGGAGCTTGAGCGCCGCATGCAGCACCTGCTGCCTCAATACCGCGATATCAGCTCCTTTACAGACCTTTTAAAAACGAAAAACTATACCAGAACCAGGATTTCCCGCTGTCTGACCCACCTGCTTCTGGAGCTTCGCACCGAGGATCTGCTCATGGCTCAAAATGCTGCCTTTCCCGTTCCCTACGCCAGAATTCTGGGATTCCGCAAAGATGCCGCCCCGCTTCTTACTGCCCTTGGACAGCATACCTGCATTCCTCTGATCACCAAGGTGGCCGATGCAAAAAAAAGCCTGCAGAAATGGTATGAAGACGATCCTGCCGCCCTTCCCATGGCAGAACGTCTCTTTTCCCTGGATCTGTTGGCCGCTGATGTATACGAGACGGCTGTCTGCTCAAAATATGGAAGCACTCCTGTAAATGAATACACGCATCCTATGGTCATTCTGTAAAAAAGCAGAGGCAGCGCACCTTTCCGTGCTCTGCCCCTGCTTCCTTTTCGTTCTGCTCAAATCATTTCCTTTTTATACCATAAATGACACCGCCGCAATTCCTGCAATCACCACTGACACTGCCAGCACGATGGCCGCCGAAATCATCCGGTCCTTCATGGAATCCTCTGTGTATGCTCTTCCTGTCTCCTTCATAAATACTGCCTCCTGTCTTAAAATCTTAAAAGAATAAAGTTGCTTTTTTCTTTTGATTCTATTATATTTAGAGGTAGTATATATGTAAAATGTATATTTTATATGTTAATTATATCAATTTGACATCGTTTTTTGTATCAGGAGAATGATATATGAATGTAAATTATGAATATTACCGCATTTTCTATTATGTAGCCAAATATAAAAGCTTTACCAAAGCGGCCAATGTGCTGTATGCAAACCAGCCGAATATTACCCGCACCATCAACCGGCTGGAATCAGAACTTGGATGCCGCCTCTTTGAACGTACACATCAGGGCGTAACCCTTACTCCTGAGGGAGAAGCTCTCTTTTCCCATATTGAAATTGCCCATGAAGCTATCTGCCAGGGAGAGAACGAACTGTCCGGGATTACCACCCTGCAAAGCGGCAGTGTGTCCATCGGTGTCAGTGAAACCGCCCTGAATCTTTTTCTGATAGAAAAGCTGAGAAGCTTTCACAAATCGTATCCGGGCATCTTCCTCAGGATACATAACCATTCCACTCCCCAGGCTGTTTCCGCGCTGGAACAGGGATCCATTGATCTTGCAATCGTTACAATGCCTATTCCTCTCAGTAAACATATGCGAAAAATCCCCCTCATGCCTTTTCAGGAAATCCTTCTGGGGGGCAGTGATTTTGAAGCACTCTCTCACCGCAGACTTCATTTAAGTGAATTATCCGATTATCCGCTGATCATGATGGGCAAAGATACCATGACCTACGCATTTTACAATCAGCTGTTTCTGGACCATGGACTGATCCTGAAAGCTGCCGCCGAAGTCGCAACAACCGATCAGATCCTTCCTTTAATTCAATATAATCTCGGGCTGGGTTTTCTGCCCGAAACCTTTGCTGAAACATCCATAAAAAAGGGGAACGTGTATCCCATTTCCATACATGAGACCATTCCCCCGAGAAATATTGTTATGATTCAGGACAGCCGAAGGCCTCTCAGCATCGCAGCACGGGCCTTTTCCGATACTCTGCGCTCATCCGGCAGGGCAGACTTCGGTTCTTCTGAATAGAACTTTTCTCTTCCGCTACCCTTCCTGCACTTCCAGCTGTTTTACCCGATCAATCACGAACTTCTTCGTCTCCTCCCGGGTAAAGCCCAGGGCGACTGCAAGCTCTCCATACAGCGCATCCTCAGCCATATGAAAATATTTATCATCCTGGGTTGTTACCTTTTTCCCTTCCGCGATTCTGGACTGCTTTCTGAGATAAATTGTCTTGATGATTTTTACCAGTTCCCTGCAGTCACAGCTTCGAAATGCCTCCTTATACTGAAGCTCCCTCTTCTTCTCATCGCCAATCCACAGCATATCAATGCAGCTGATCTCATCGATCAGCTGCAGCGCCTCTTCCCTTGTCAGCACCAGCCGGATGATCACCTTCTGATTATCCACCGGAGTAAAAATAGTGCTTCCCTTAATATAACAGGGGATCAGCGTATAATACAGACGGTCCTTCGGCACTCCCGGAGAATCCAGCGTACCGACCTTCTGCACCCTGCAAACCCCATTGCTGCCATACACAACAAAATCACCTGCTTTAAACATTCCTTTACGGCTCCTTTCTCACTCTCTGTGGACTTCCTGCTTCTGCTTTTCGATATTTTACGGGAACAAAAAACCCCGCTGCGCCCAACATCAGGCGAAACGAGTTTTTCTTTTTTTATTTTATCAAAATTCTTTCCTTTTTGTAAGCCAGTTTTTCCACTATTAATTGATTTTTGGTGATTTTTACAGATATGGCGTCCTTTGTTTTTGTATAGTATTACTATACCCCTCACTGTCCAAGGAGCATACGCTTTCTTCCAGAATCAAAAAAATCGGCGGAAGCCTTCCGATCTTCTGATCGATCTGATAACTTCCGCCGTCTGATTAATTTTTAAAGCTGTGAACCGGAGCAGGAATCCGTCCTCCCCGATTGACAAAGGCATCGCACCGGAAGGCGTTGACCGGCATGACCGGCGCATAGCCCAAAAGGCCGCCGAATTCCACCGTCTCTCCGACGCCTTTTCCGATCACAGGGATCACACGAACCGCTGTGGTTTTCTGATTGATCATGCCGATGGCCATCTCATCCGCTATGATTCCGGAAATGGT
>JALERW010000012.1 GCA_022763925.1 Lachnospiraceae bacterium | reverse complement strand
CTTGCTGACCGACACTTCATAGGCCGTCCGCTTCTCCACTTCCTCCTCACTGATTTTCTTCGTATACTCCCTGCTCTGAATACGTCCCCATAATTCAATATGGCTCCCTACCTCAAATCCGGATGCATACCTGGCATTTCTTCCCCAGCAGATACAGGGAATATAATCTGATTTTCCGTATGGGCGGTTCACTGCCACAAGGAGATCGGCAATTTCCCTTCCCAGAGGAGTTTTCCGATACACCGGGCTCTTGCATATGTATCCCTCGAGGAAAATCTGATTTGTTCTGGAATTTTCAATCTCCTCCTCCGCAAATTCCAGCTCCCGCACAAACACGGACAATACCAGTCGGTTTTTCTTCTCCTCATGCCGGTTATAGGAGCGGAACTGTCCTGCTACCTGAATGGTTTCTCCCCGGTAATCCTGGCTTACATCTATCAGACGTTCGGAGATCATCAGCGGAATGATGTCATAGGAGCTGCTCAGCCGTTTCACCCGGATATCCAGCATATAAAACCCTTCCCCGAACACTTCGTGGCTGAATACAAATTCAGACACCACTTCTCCTGCCATAATTACCTGATTATTTTCGATAACCTTATCTACCATTTGTTATTCTCCCTTCTTGTTACGAAGTCTCGTTTCGTATTTTGTGTAATACTATATCTATTCCCGTTTTTTGTTTTTAGAACCGGAATATAAAAAAGTTTTGGAAACAGAATCCGAAAAAAATTCTTGTAATCTGGCGGACTTGTGTTAAACTGTACAGTTGAGACAGTTTTTAATCATGTAAATGTATTTCAGACTAATGAAAGGTGTATGAATTTCATGCGGACAAAAAGAGAAGATATCAGAAACATAGCAATCATCGCGCATGTAGACCATGGAAAAACAACGCTTGTAGATGAGCTTTTGAAACAGAGCGGCGTCTTTCGTGAGAATCAGGAAGTGGCAGAACGTGTCATGGATTCCAACGATATCGAGCGTGAACGCGGTATTACCATTCTTTCAAAAAATACCGCTGTATATTATAAGAATACAAAAATCAATATCATTGACACCCCCGGCCACGCCGATTTCGGCGGTGAGGTTGAGCGTGTCCTTAAGATGGTAAATGGCGTTATTCTCGTAGTAGATGCCTTCGAGGGCCCGATGCCCCAGACCAAATTCGTCCTTCGCAAGGCTCTGGAGCTTGATCTGCCGGTTATCGTCTGCATCAATAAGATTGACCGCCCGGAGGCAAGACCGGATGAGGTGATCGATGAGACACTGGAGCTGTTCATGGATCTGGAAGCCTCTGACGAACAGCTGGACTGCCCCTTCATATATGCGTCCGCCAAGGCCGGCTATGCCGTCAGGGATCTGAAGGATGAACCCGTCAGCATGGTTCCTCTGTTTGAAACGATTATTGATTATATCCCCGCACCGGAGGGAGATCCTGATGCAAGCACGCAGGTGCTGATCAGCACCATCGACTACAACGAATACGTAGGAAGAATCGGAGTGGGAAAAGTAGACAACGGAAAAATTTCCGTAAATATGGATGCCGTTCTTGTCAACGCACATGATCCGGACAAAAGGCAGCGGGTTAAGATCAGCAAGCTCTACGAATTTGACGGTTTAAATAAGGTAGAAGTCAAATCTGCCGATATCGGCTCCATCGTGGCCATCTCCGGAATTGCCGATATTCACATTGGAGATACGATCTGTTCTCCGGAGAATCCGCAGCCGATCCCGTTCCAGAAAATTTCCGAGCCCACCATTGCCATGCAGTTCATCGTAAATGACAGCCCGCTTGCCGGTCAGGAAGGTAAATATATTACCTCCCGGCACTTAAGAGAGCGCCTGTTTAGGGAGCTGAATACCGATGTAAGTCTCCGGGTAGAGGAAACCGACAGTACGGAAAGCTTCAAGGTATCCGGGCGCGGCGAGCTGCATCTGTCCGTCCTTATTGAAAACATGAGAAGAGAGGGCTATGAATTTGCAGTCAGCAAGGCAGAGGTACTCTATCACACGGATGAGAAAGGCAAAAAGCTGGAGCCCATGGAACTGGCTTACATCGATGTTCCGGAGGAATTTACCGGAACGGTCATTGACAAGCTGAGTCAGAGAAAGGGTGAACTGCTGAATATGGGCGCCGCTTCCGGCGGTTATACCCGTCTGGAATTCTCCATCCCTGCCAGGGGCCTGATCGGATATCGCGGAGAATTCATGACCGATACAAAAGGAAACGGGATCCTGAATACGATTTTTAATGGATACGGTCCCTACAAGGGCGATATCCAGTACCGCAAGCAGGGTTCCCTGATTGCTTTCGAGGGAGGGGAAGCTGTCACCTACGGGCTGTTTGCCGCTCAGGAGCGCGGAACCCTCTTCATTGGTCCCGGAGAAAAGGTATACGCCGGCATGATCATCGGGCAGAACGGAAAAACAGATGATATTGAGCTGAATGTATGCAAAAAGAAGCATCTGACCAATACCCGTGCTTCCGGCTCCGACGATGCCCTTACCTTAAGCCCTCCGAAAATCCTGAGTCTGGAACAGTCTCTGGAGTTCATTGACACCGATGAGCTTCTGGAGGTCACCCCCAAGAGTCTCCGGCTCCGGAAGAAGATTCTGGACCCCACACTCCGAAAACGGGCTGCCATGAATAAAAAATCCGCACAGTAATCCTCTGATTTATAAAAAGCCGGTATCCGGAAAGATATCAAGCGTATCTGTTCCGGACCGGCTTTCTTTTATTCCATGGTCTTTATCTTTTCTTTCAAATGATCCGAAAGCTGCTCATACCACAGGCTTTCCTGACCGGCAGGCGGAAATACCGTCCTGTATTTCAGAATGGCTGCCGGACGGATATCTCCCCGGATCCACATCTGCTGCTGGGAAGGCTTTCCTCCCACAAAACGGCGGCAATTCTCCCCTGCCCCCATAATCACCTGCACATAATAGCGCGGTGCTCCCGTTGCATGCAGCTATAAAAGAAACAGTTCTCCCTGCGCGTCCACATACCGGCACTCATCCCCCGGTGTCAGCCGTGCTTTTCCGTTCGTACCCTCCGTCAGTGCATCCAGCAGCTCCCGCTTCTGTTCCAGCGGCACGAGCACAGTCAAAACAACCTGTTCGGTATATTCGGACGACAAAATACGGATTCCCCTCTGGCCAAGAAGGTACTGCACCTTTCCGATTCCGCTGTAATCCGTTCCGATGGACAGCCAAAGCCCCTTTCGTTTCTCTGCCAGAACACAGCTGCGAAGCCCTTCCTGAACCGCCCCGGAATAGGCACGGACCAGTCCTCCGGTCCCGAGAAGGGTTCCTCCGAAATATCGTGTCACCACTACCGCCGTATTATGAAGTTCTTCTCCCAGAAGCACGTCCAGCATCGGCTTACCCGCTGTTCCCTGAGGTTCCCCGTCATCAGAAAACCGCATCAGTTCCTGATGATCCCCGATCACATAGGCAAAACAGTTATGTCTGGCATCCCAGTACTGTTTCTTTGTCCTCTCAATAAATGCCAGAGCCTCCTCCTCCGATTCCACAGGAGAAACGGTGGCGATAAACCGGGACTTTTTCTCCACAATTTCCCCGCTTCCGCCCGTAAAAACGATTCTGTAATTTTCATCCATATATCAGAGATATCCTTTCTTTTGTATGCGCATCCCGGTATTGATGTGTACAGGCGCGCATTACAGCAGCTGCTGCGCACTCAGCTCGTCATCCACTGCTTCCAGGAGCCCCGTAGGCGTTACCGACATCCGCCTCAGCTTGCCCACAAGTCCGGAAACAAATTCCCGTGAATAGGAAATGGCCGGTGCATGCTCCCGGTCCACCAGAAAAGCATCCTGCTGCTCCCGGTACAGCTCCACACAGATTCCGTACAGACACGTCTGGCCCTTCGTATCCCTGGTTTCCTCCTCCAGATAATATTCCAGCCGCAATTTACGGTTTTCCTCATCCGTGACAACCTGTCCACCGCTGTAAATCCATTTTCTCATTCCTGTTTCCAGTCCTTTCTATTATAGCATAGCCGAAAAACATCCGGCACGAAAAATGAATATATTTTTATTATATGTCCACCCTATAAAAATAGAATCTCAATTGCGCGGTCACCTTAACATCTTAAGAAAATGTGAATTTTCAGAGTATTTTTCCTTAGCAATTTAAATTTCCCTTTATTTAACAGGGGCAATTTGTTATAATAACGGGATAAAGGAGGCAAATTTCATGAACTATGGAAAAAAAAGTACCTCTGCAAAGCAAAAGACGCTGAACAGCAAATCCAGAAAGATGAGCAAAAAACTCAGTGTCATCTTTTTCAAGGGATTTATCATCTGTCTGCTTGCGATTGCCGTCCTCGGCATCTGCGCCGGCATCGGAGTTTTTAAAGGAATCATAGATGCAGCACCGGATATTTCCAACATAAACGTATCCCCTGAATCTTATAAATCCTTTATCTACGACTCTGAAGGGAATCAGACAGCCACCCTTGTTGCTTCCAGCTCCAACCGTGTATACGTCAAAATCGAGGATATTCCGCTGAATCTTCAGCATGCATTCGTCGCCATCGAGGATGAGCGCTTTTATGAGCATCACGGCATTGACCCCAAGGGAATTGCCCGGGCAGCGGTCAAGGGAATCACCAACGGCTTTCATTTTGATGAGGGTGCCAGCACGATTACCCAGCAGCTGCTGAAGAATAACGTATTCACCACATGGACGGAAGAAAAAGGTTTTGTAGATAAGATACAAAGAAAAATACAGGAGCAGTACCTTGCCCTTCAGCTCGAAAAAATCATGGACAAGGATCAGATTCTGGAAAACTACCTGAACACCATCAACCTCGGTCAGAATACCCTGGGCGTACAGGCCGCTTCCTACCGGTATTTCAACAAATCGGTATCCGAGCTGACGCTTTCCGAATGTGCCGTCATCGCAGGAATCACCAAAAGCCCCACAGGCTACAATCCGATCACCAAACCGGAAAAGAACAAAGAACGCCGGGACAAGGTTCTGAAAAACATGCTGGAGCAGGAGTACATTTCCCAGGAAGAATACGAAGAAGCACTTGCGGATGATGTCTATGCCCGCATCCAGGAAGTGAATAAAGAAGTGGTGGAATCCGCAGACAGCTATAATACATACTTTGTGGATGAGACCATTGAACAGGTAATGTCCGATCTGGAAACGAAACTGGGCTACAGCCACAGCCAGGCATACAATCTTCTGTACAGCGGAGGACTGAGCATTTACACCACCCAGGATCCCCAGATCCAGTCTATCGTAGATGAGGAATATTCCAATCCGGACAACTATCCGGAGGGCACAGAGGTCTGCCTGGAATATGCCCTGACCGTAAAAAAAGCTGACGGAACCACGGAAAACCACAGCACGGAAATGCTCATCAGCTATTTCAAGAAGCTCGGTGAAACCGGCGCCCGGGGAAACAGCTCTGATGTTGCATTCAGTTCCCTTTTCGCATCGGAGGAAAAAGCCCGTGAATATGTGGAACGATATAAGGAAGCAGTACTGGAACTGGGAGATGAGGTGCTTGGAGAACGGATAGAGATCACGCCTCAGCCTCAGACCTCCATGGTCATCATAGAACAGTCCACCGGTTATGTGAAAGCGATTGTAGGCGGACGAGGTGACAAAACCGCGAACCTGACGCTGAACCGGGCCACCAACACCCAGCGTTCCCCGGGTTCCACCTTTAAGGTGATCGGAACCTATGCTCCTGCCATCGACGCTTACGGGTATACGGTCGCCACGGCCATTGATGATGCTCCCTACAGTTATGAAAGCGGACAGCCGGTCTACAATTTCAATCAGGACCGTTATCACGGCATGACCAGTATCCGGGACAACATTGTACACTCCTACAATATCCCTGCTGTAAAGGTTCTGACTGCCATTACACCTCAGGCAGGCTTCGATTATGCAAAAAACAAATTCCATATTGACAGTCTCGTCCAGTCTGAGAGCCGCTATGTCTGGGAAAACGGCCAGAAGGTGTCCAAGACCTTCTCAGACATCAATCAGTCCATGGCGCTGGGCGGACTTACCGACGGAACAACCAATCTGGAGCTGACCGGTGCTTATGCGGCCATTGCCAATAAGGGTATGTATAACCAGCCGGTATTTTACACCAAGGTTGTCAACCATGACGGAGAAGTGATCCTGGACAATACGAATCTGGAACCCACGCGGGCAATCAAGGAAACGACCGCATGGCTTCTCACGGATGTTATGCGTGAAGTTCTCACCCGGGGAACCAGTACCATCGCGAATTTCTCCGGTATGTCTCTGGCCGGAAAGTCAGGTACTTCCAACGATTTCCGTGATGTATGGTTTGTAGGCTATTCCCCTTACTATACCTGCGGTGTATGGACAGGCATCGATTCCAATGAATCGCTTACGAGCAACTCCAGAAATTTCCACAAAATCCTGTGGAAGAAGGTCATGTCCCGGATTCATGAAAATCTGGAAAATGTATCCTTCGAAAAACCGTCCGGCATTACTACTGCCATCGTATGTAAGAAGTCCGGAAAGCTTGCGGTGCCCGGTCTCTGTGACTGTGATCCGAGGGGAAGCATGGTGACCACCGAATATTTTGAGGAGGGAACTGTTCCGACGGATTACTGTGATGTACATGTAAGAGTATCCGTATGTTCCGCATCCGGAATGCTGGCCAGCCAGTTCTGTCCGGAGGAGCTTCGGGTAACTTCTGCTTATATCAAACGTCCGGAGCCTGCAGAAGGAACTACCGACGATACGCCGTATACCGTACCGGAAGGCAGTACTCCGACAGAACTCTGCCCGATCCATGTGAACGGTGAAGAGGCTTCGGTGCCTCTGGACAGCCTGACAATCCCTCAGGCTGATCCAAATGCGGGTACCGATCCTAATGCCGGACAGCCTCCGGCAGAATAAATAAATTACTATCGCCGGGCAAGCTCGAATTCGCTTTGCTTCTTCTCGCTTTGTGGCTGTCACCACATGCCCGATAAAAATAATAAGCTCTGCGGTTTGTGCAAGCACACCGCAGAGCTTTTATTTTTACCGGCCGCCCGGCTCGTAACTATAAAAAAATATCCCACTCAAGTGACTAGCCGCGATTGCTCGCGAACTAGTCATTGGTCGGAAAAAAGGGAGAGAATAGGACCAATTGTCCAAAATATGAAAAAAGACGTCACTCGGGTAAAGTGACGTCTTTGTCGGCTATTGAAATCTCATTCAGTTATCTTTAACTTGGTATAATCATACAAAATCTGCATCGGAAAGTCAATGTCCTGTTTTCACAAAAAATAACTCCTTTCCGACAATTTTCTTTAAATTCTGCACAATTGTACTTAAATAAATACAAAATACTTATTCCAGTACCATTCTCGCTGCTCCGTAGATACCCGCATCATTGCCAAGCCTTGCAAGTACAAATTCCGCTTTTCTGCAGGCAGAAAAGGTGAAAGGCTCATAATACCTGCGGATGTATTCAAGAAGCACCGGTCCTGCCTTGGATACACCGCCTCCGATTACAAACACCTCCGGATCCACCACGCAGGCAATAGCTGCAAATGCCTTTCCAAGATATTCTCCAAACTTTTCAGCCACCTTCTGGGCAAGGGAATCACCCGCCTTCACCGCATCAAACACGCTTTTGGCACTGATCTCCTGCGCTCTCAGTACCGATGGCTCATCGGATTCTGCCAGTAAGCGGTTCGCCAGCTTTACGATTCCCGTGGCGGAAGCCATCTGCTCCAGACAGCCTCTGTTTCCGCAGTTGCACACATCCTCCTCGGCATCCTCCACATGAATATGGCCGATCTCGCCGCCAGCGCCGTGAGCACCTGCAATGACCTTTCCACCGATGATGATTCCTCCGCCCACACCGGTTCCCAGTGTGGCCAGTACAACATTTTTGCAGCCGCTGGCTGCACCTCTCCACATCTCTCCCAGAGCAGCCACATTGGCATCATTTCCGGCCTTTACCTTCAGTCCGGTAAGGCCTTCCAGCTCTTTGACCACATCCATAAAGCCCCAGCCGATATTGACCGCCACCGGCACCTGGCCTTCTTCATTGACCGGTCCCGGCACTCCGACACCGATGCCCTCCACATCCTCCTTATTTATGGAGCGATCCTCCATTTTGGCAAGCACACTGGCTGCCACATCCGGAAGAATATACTTTCCTCCCTCTTCCTTACGGGTAATGATTTCCCATTTATCCAGCACATTTCCTTCCACATCAAAGAGTCCGCACTTTACGGTTGTTCCTCCCACATCAATTCCAAATACGTATCTGCCCATTTCCGCTGCCTTTCCCCCTTCTTTAATCTTCTTCCTCTCTGCGCCTTGTCAGGCTTTCCTGCACACGCTTGTACAGCTCCTTGGCCGCATTATAGCCCATCTTCTTCTGCCGGTGATTGACTGCGGCTGATTCCACAATGATCGCCAGGTTTCTGCCCGGACGGATCGGAAGAGAATGACATACCACCTTATTTCCAAGGAACTCCGTATATTCCTCCTCCAGCCCAAGCCGGTCATATTCCTTATCCTTATTCCAGTCCTCCAGCTTAATCACCAGATCAATGGACTGTGATTCCTTGACACTCTCCACGCCGAACAGCGTCTTAACATCAATGATACCGATACCTCTCAGCTCGATAAAATGTCTTGTAATCTCCGGAGACGTTCCGATCAGCTCTGTGTCACTGATCCTTCGGATCTCTACCACGTCATCTGTAACCAGGCGATGCCCTCGCTTGATAAGCTCCAGAGCCGCCTCACTTTTACCGATGCCGCTCTCTCCCATGATAAGGATTCCTTCCCCGTATACGTCCACCAGAACTCCATGTATGGAAATACAGGGCGCAAGCGCAATGCTCAGCCAGTGAATGACCTTCGCCATAACGGCCGAAGTCTTCTGCTCCGTATAAAATACCGGGCGGCCGAATTCATTGGCCAGATCGATAAATTCCGGATCCGGCCTGGAGAGACTGCAGAAAATCGTACAGGGAATCTCATAAGACAGATACTCCCTGTATATTTCAATTCTGCGCTCCAGAGGAATATTCTGCAGATACGTATATTCCACATATCCGACAATCTGTACGCGATCCTTTTCAAAATGCTCAAAATATCCGGTAAGCTGCAGCGCCGGACGGTTAATATCCGGTATCGTAATGCGGATATTCTTCATATCAATATCCGGCGTCAGGTTCTCAAAGCCCATCGCCTCCACAAATTTTGATAACTTTACTGATGCCATACCCTTTTCTCCTTCTGCATACAGGAAAGTGCCACAGCATTATGCTTATGGCACTTTCTTTCCCGCATAATAATATATTATTATTTTACCAAATATCCGGACATTCGAAAAGGCATTTTGC
>JALERW010000177.1 GCA_022763925.1 Lachnospiraceae bacterium | reverse complement strand
AACTGTTCCGGTGTAATCACATAGGATTTATATTCTCCATTGTCAATCTCACATACCGTGGTGGGTGCACTCAGGCTGATCTCATCCAGCTTGTCCTGTCCGTAAACCACCATTCCCCGTTTTACCCCAAGACTGGTAAGTACCCGTGCCAACGGTTCCACCAGATATTCATCATAAACGCCCAGGAGCTGCATAGAAGGGGAAGCAGGATTCGTCAACGGACCTAAAATATTGAATACGGTCCGGATGCCCAGCTCCTTACGGATGCCTCCCACATATTTCATTGCGGTATGGTATTTCTGCGCAAACAGGAAACAGATGCCCGCCTCCTTCAGCAGTTTTCTGCACTGCTCCGGCGTCTGCTGGATATTCACTCCCAGCGCTTCCAGGCAGTCCGCGGTACCGCATTTGGAAGAAGCCGCCCGGTTTCCGTGTTTCGCGATCTTTATGCCGCCGGCTGCCGCCACCAGAGCCGATGTGGTGGATATATTGAAGCTGTGGGCTCCGTCTCCGCCGGTTCCCACAATCTCCATCACTTCCAGGTCATGCTCCACCTTCAGCGCATGTCCCCGCATAGCTGCCGCGCAGCCTGCGATTTCATCCGTGGTCTCCGCCTTTGCGCTTTTTGTGGACAAAGCTGCCAGAAAAGCCGCATTCTGGGTAGGAGTCGTCTCCCCGCCCATAATCTCATTCATCACCGCATAAGCTTCCTCATATGTCAGATCCTGTTTGTCAACAATTTTCACAATCGCTTCTTTAATCATAACTTACCTCCTGTATATTCAAGAATCGCTTCCTACTCGCCCTTCTTCTGATTTTCCAGCAGCGAAATCCAGTTTTCCAGCATTTTCTTCCCGTCCGGCGTCAGGATGGACTCCGGATGAAACTGCAGTCCATACACCGGATCTTCTCTGTGGCATACCGCCATGATCTCTCCATCCTCTGTCCGGGCGGTAATCTTCAGGCAGTCCGGCATGGTCTCCTCCAATGCGGCCAGAGAATGGTATCTGCCCACCGGGACAGTTTCCGGGCAATCCCTGAAAATGGGACAGGTCACATCCAGACGGGTCCGGGACTGCTTTCCGTGCATCAGTTCTTTCGCATAGGAGACTGTGGCTCCATACGCTTCACAGATCGCCTGATGTCCCAGGCAGACACCCAGAATCGGATAACTGCTGCCCAGTTTTTTTACCACATCCACACAGATTCCGGCATCCGCAGGCCGGCCCGGTCCAGGGGAAAGAATAATCCCTTCCGGATTCAATGTTTTTATTTCCTCTGTCGTCATCCCGTCATTTCGTATCACCCGGATATCCGGGCTGATGGCTCCCACCAGCTGATACAGGTTATAGGAAAAACTGTCGTAATTATCAATCAGTAAGATCACAGGTCCGCCTCCTTTGCCAGTTCCAGAGATTTCATCACCGCCGCCGCTTTATTGATACATTCCTGATATTCTTTCTCCGGTACAGAGTCCGCCACAATCCCCGCACCGCTGCGGACAAACACCTTTCCGTTCTTCTTGTAGGCGATCCGGATAGCAATGCAGGTATCCAGATTTCCGGTAAAGCTCAGATATCCGATGGCTCCCCCGTAAATTCCCCGCTTATTATTCTCCAGATCGTTGATCAGCTGACAGGCCCGGATTTTTGGCGCTCCGGAAAGAGTGCCTGCCGGCAGTACCGCATCCACAGCATCCAGCGCTGACTTTTCCGGCAGGATCTTCCCCCGAACGGTGGATCCGATATGCATTACATGGGAATACCGCTCAATACCAAAGGCCTTCTCCACTTCTACGGTTCCGAATTGACTGATTTTTCCCAGATCGTTTCGCCCCAAATCCACCAGCATGCTGTGTTCCGCCAGCTCCTTGGGATCTGCCAGCAATTCCTTCTCCAGAGCCAGATCCTCCTCCTCCGTTTTTCCTCTGGGACGGGTTCCCGCCAGCGGAAAGGTATGAAGCACACCATCCTCCAGCTTTACCAGCGTCTCCGGCGAAGCGCCGGCCACCTCCATATCGGAACTGGAAAAATAGAACATATACGGGGAGGGATTCACGGTCCGAAGTACCCGGTAGGTGTTCAAAAGGCTCCCCTCAAATCCCGCTTCCAGACGGTTGGAAAGCACGATCTGGAAAATATCACCCTCCACGATATAGTGCTTTGCCCGCTCCACCATGCTGCAGTACTCTTCCTTATTAAACAGTGCTTTTACCTCTGTGGTCATATGTCCCGGCTGATCCCTGCAGGGTTCGCCGTTCCGGATCAGGTCAGCCATGTGTTTCAGCTCCATCACCGCCCGGTTATATTCCGTTTCCGGCTCCTCCAGGGAGATATTGATCATCAGAATGATTTTCTGCCGGAAATTATCGAAAGCGATCACCTTGTCAAATAA
>JALERW010000126.1 GCA_022763925.1 Lachnospiraceae bacterium | reverse complement strand
GCAACTTTTCCCTTCCGGCCGGAGAATATCTCACGCTTTCCTATGTTGGATCTCCCGTAAAGACAAAGCAGTACATGCCCTCGATGTACCGGTATGCCAAGGAGCAGCACCTTAAGGTAACGGGTATGCCCATCGAGTTTGATTATATTGATGCTTACGAAACCGATAACCCGGATGAATATGTTATAGAAATCCAGCTGCCTGTTGCCTCTTCCTGTCAGGAAGAACAGCCGACGGGATAAAATTGTAATTATCTGTTGACTCTGGTACAATACCAGACTTTATACTCATACTATTCATTCAGGACGACGACGACCGACAGGCCGCCGCCGTCCTTTTTTCATTTTGAAAAAATACAAAGCCAACGAAATGGAGGAAACCCTTATGACACTTGAAAACGTAATTCTCGATCTGTCCATAGCAGGACTTCTGCTCTTTATCAGTCAGCTTCTGCGGGCGCGTATCCGCCTCTTCCAGAAGCTCTTCATACCGGCAAGTATGATTGCCGGCTTCCTGGGCCTGTTTCTCGGGAAACAGTTTCTGAACATACTCCCCTTCTCCGACAGCATCGGATCCTATTCCTATCTGCTTGTCATGATCGTATTTGCCGCCGTGGGCATTGAAGGCGTACATTTCAATAAAGCGGAGGGAGAACGTCTTGGAAGCATGTTCCTGTATAAAACCGCGGTATATTTCCTGCAGTTCGGCATTCCGGTCATTTTCACGCTCCTGGTGATCAATAAAATCAGTCCGAAGACAAATCCCGGCTTCGGAATTCTTCTTGCATCCGGCTTTGTAGGAGGACACGGAACGGCAGCTGCCGTAGGGGCCACATTGGAAAAGCTCGGTTTCGCAGGAGCAGTTGATATCGGCATGACTTTTGCAACAGTTGGAATTCTTTCCGGTGTCATCGGCGGACTGATTTTTATCAAGTGGGCAACAAAAAAAGGATACACTCAGTATATCAAAGATTTCAGCCAGATCAGCGATGAGCTGCGCACCGGTATGTTGAAAGCGGAAAATCAGACCAGCATGGGAAAATCAACCGTATCCAGCATTTCCATTGATCCGCTCTGCTGGCACGGAACACTTCTGATGATTCCCACCGGGCTGGCACTCCTTATCAGCACCTGGTGCTACGATCACCTCGGTGTATCCTTCCCGGAATTTACCATTTCCTTTGTGCTGGCACTTCTTTTCAGCTTTATCCTCGAGAAATGCGGTATGAAAGAAAAATATGTGGATACACAGGTGACCAGCCATATTTCCGGAGTCTGCACCGATCTGGTCGTTTTCTTCGGAATTTCCTCCATCAAAGTTTCCGTCATCATGGAATATGCGCTTCCTCTGCTTCTTATGAGTCTGATCGGTATTGTACTCGTATGGCTGACCGTTTATTATTTCGGAGCACACATGAACAATGCCTGTTGGTTTGAGCGTTCCATGTTCGTATATGGCTATTCCACGGGGGTATTTGCCATAGGCATGATTCTGCTGCGCATCCTTGATCCTGAAATGAAATCGGAAACTCTGCCGGATGTTGCACTGACGGAAGCGATACAGACATGGATCGATCTGCTTGCCTGGAGCTTTGGTCCATACATGCTGATGGGCGGCCAGGCCTGGACATTTGGAATCGTTTGTCTGATCCTTACTTTTATCTGGATCCCAGTTGCCAGAAAGCTGGGGTGGTGGTACACAACACCGCTGGACTCCAGAGGTAAAATCGGCTCCGGCACCTGAAGTAATACATGATGCTTCCCTGCGTTTTCTGATACCGGTTCAATCATACAACTCCCGGTCCGTTGGACTGTTAACTCTCCCGGCCTGCATATAGGCCGGAAGAGTTCCCCCCGGATGAGGAATAAGCAGCGCAGACATCCATTTCAAATGTAATCCTGTATCAGCCTTCGTCCGTTTTTCATGCAGACCTCCTGCAGAGCTGCTCATATTCCCTCAGCTTCTGTTTTGCCTCCGGGCTTAAGTTTCTCGGTACCCTGATCTGTACCGTTACATACTCATCTCCATATACTGTGGGATCCTTCATGGACACAATACCCTTTCCTTTCAGACGGATCTTGTTTCCGGGCTGAATACCTGCGGGAATCCGGCACACCACCTTTCCATACAGCGTATCTACCTGGGCTTCTCCGCCAAATACAGCTGTTGTATAAGGTATTTCCACATTTGTATACACATCTGCTCCTTTACGCTCATATCCGGGCTTTGGCGTAATGTGTACCTTAAGAAGCAGATCCCCGGAAGTTCCCCCTCCGGTTCCTGAAAGCCCTTTTCCTTTCAGACGGACACTTTTTCCCTCATCAATCCCAGCCGGAATATGCACCTTCAGCGTCTGCACCGCTCCGGGCGTATCTGCCCCGGACAGCCGTACCATTTTTTCACAGCCAAAGGCAGCTTCCTCAAAGCTGATGGTCACATCTGACAGGACATCCTGCCCCTTCCTGACACTGCTCCTCCTGAAGTCTCTCTGTCTGAAGCCATTCTGCTCCTCATTTCCGAACATATCACCAAATATATTTCCAAACAGGTCATCCATTTCCTGTCCTTCAAAATGATATTCCCGGTAATTATTGCCGTTTCCAAATCCAAAGCCGCCAAAGCCTGCAGCCCTGTGAAAGCCTCCAAAACCGCCGGGGCCCGTGGTTCCTCCAAAACCGCCTCCCTGCGCACTTTCATCGAATGCCGCAAAGCCGAACTGATCATACAGCTTTCTTTTTTTATCATCACTCAGTATATTGTATGCTTCTGTAACTTCCTTGAAATTTTTCTCTGCCTGCGCATCCCCCGGATTGGAATCCGGATGATATTTCTTGGCAAGCTTTCTGTAGGCGCGTTTGATCTCCTTTTCATCCGCATGCTTTGAAATTCCAAGGACCTCATAATAATCTCTCTTAGCCATTCATATCACCTCCAGATGCTTTACTGTTTCCTGCATCATCCGCAAAAATACTCTCTTCAAACGAAAAAAGGGATGCCGCCCTTCGGCGCCGGCATCCCATGGTCCATCTATCTGAAATGATTCCGCACCGGAACCATATTATTTTTCCTCTTTTCCGGAGAGGAAGGCCTTCTTCCCTGGCCTTCCTCCCTGTTCGCACAATTTTTTTGCTCGGAAGCCTCTCCCCAAAATGGTTCTCAGCCTTCGATCGTGATATATTTCTTCTGCTCTGCTGCCGGTTTTGCTTCCTTCTTCGGAACTGTCAGCTTTAATGTTCCATCCTCAAACCGTGCTCTGATATCCTCCTGCGTTATGTCTTCACCGACATAAAAGCTTCTGCTGCTGGTCCCGTAATACCGTTCTCTGCGGATATACTTTCCTTCCTTATCCTTATTTTCACCGGAGGAACCCATAGCAGCCTGAATGGTCAGGTAACCGTCCTTCAGTTCGGCCTTTACATTCTCCTTCTTTACACCCGGAAGGTTCATCGTAATCTCGTAATCATCTGCAGTCTCCCGAATATCTGTCTTCATAACCTCACTGTCAGAAGCAGCTGCTTTTACTACATACGGGAAATCAAAAAAGTTATCAAACATATCTCTTCCAAAAATACCAGGCATCATCATAAGTCATATCTCCTTTTCATATTTCACATTCTTTTCAGAACTCCGGATCCGGAGAAGTTCTTTTCGGTTATCCTTTGATTAATCCCCTTCCTTTGTTCTATGTGTAATATAACACTTATTATTAGCACTGTCAATGGCCGAGTGCTAATTTTCACAGAATGTTCACAATCCAGAGTACCTTCTTCATCCTCTTCTCCGGGGCGAAATATAAAAAAATGAAAAAGACTATTGATTTTTATTTCAAAATCTGTTTATCTATCCTTTAGAGAACTTTTAAAACATGACAATGTATAAAACGATAAAGAGAGGAATGTGCAGATGAAGCCTATTAAAGCGGGAAAAGTACGTGAAATCTATGATAACGGCGACAGCCTGATTATGGTTGCGACAGACCGTATCAGCTGTTTTGATGTAATTCTGAACAATGTTGTGACGAAGAAAGGAACCGTTCTGACTCAGATGTCCAAATTCTGGTTTGATATGACCAGAGACATCCTTCCCAACCATATGATCTCCACAGATGTAAAGGATATGCCGGAATTTTTCCGTCAGCCTCAGTTTGACGGCAACAGTATGATGTGCAAAAAGCTTACCATGCTTCCCATCGAGTGCATCGTCCGCGGTTACATCACCGGAAGCGGCTGGGCAAGCTATCAGGAGAACGGCACCGTATGCGGCATTAAGCTGCCGGAGGGCTTAAAAGAATCCGATAAGCTGCCGGAGCCGATCTACACTCCGTCCACCAAAGCAGAAATCGGAGATCATGATGAAAACATTTCCTATGAGCAGAGCATTGCCCATCTGGAGAAATATTTCCCCGGCAAGGGTGAGGAGTATGCGGCAAAGCTTCGTGACTGCACCATCTCGCTTTATAAGAAATGTGCTGATTACGCACTGACCCGCGGCATCATTATTGCGGATACCAAGTTTGAATTCGGTCTGGATGAGAACGGCAATATCGTGCTCGGCGATGAAATGCTCACTCCCGACAGCTCCCGTTTCTGGCCTGCAGATGTCTATGAGCCCGGCCATGGCCAGCCATCCTTTGACAAGCAGTTCGCCCGCGACTGGCTGAAAGCAAATCCCGGCAATGACTGGACACTGCCGGAAGAGATCGTGGATAAAACCATCGGCAAATACCTTCAGGGCTATGAGATGCTGACCGGAAAGAAGCTTTGATAACCTTTGATAAGCCGCTTTCCGCCGATCCGGTATTCTTTCAGAAAACCTCCGGCAGAAGGAACCGCCCCTATCCCGGGTGCGTATCCTTCTTTCCGGAGGTTTCTGTTCTTTCAGGAACACACTCCTTCCAGTTCAGCCTGGATCCGGACAGCGATATTCTCTGCCTCCAGGCCCAGATATTGCTGCAGTTCTCTTTCCCCGTCAAAAAGCTGTTCTGCTATGGAAGCAATCACGGTTCTGACTGTACGCAGCAGCTCCTCCCGTTTCATCCCCTCCAAACATTCCCGGAGACTTTCTTCCTCCTCCGCCAGAAGGCCCGTCCCGCATACCGGCTTCTGAATCAGAAAGTGCCGGACCATATCTGTCAGAACAATGCTGCAGATATTCTCCTCCAGCATTTGGTAACACCTGGCGTATGAATACAGCACCTTCCGGACATATCCCTCTCCGGCTGCACCCAGAAATTTCTGTTCCAGGCAGATGCAGCTAACATATGCATATACCGCATCTACCCCGGACAGGGCACGGATATCCGCAAGGATGGGATAATCCAGCGTAAGCAGGGTTTCCTGCGGGGCAAACCGGGCATCATACCATTTGAAAAATTCCGGGATTCCGCAAAGAACCGTATCCCGCAGGCATTCCATGCCATAATCTGAAAAACAGGCCGTCAGTTCATTATATTTTTCTCTTAATTGAGAAACCTTTCCCAGGATCAGCTGATATCCGCACCGGTAAGCCTCCTTTGCTGAGACCAGCTGCCTTTTTTCAGGAAGCGGCCCTTTCGCGCTCCCCGAAGCAGACTCCCCTTCCGTCAGGCCGGACAGCCCGCCTCTGCCCGATTTTTCATATTCATTCAGGCAGTATCGGACCGCCTCCATAAGGCTCTGGGCCCTCTCATAGGTGATCGAGGTGCTTTCATGGCCGGTATAACGCATCGCCAGCTCCGCCGCAAGGGATATCAGTTCCTCCGGCGGATATCCCTGTTCCTTCTGGTCTTTCTGCTCCCTGATCGTCATTCCCTCTTCCCCCTCCTTATTCCAGCGCTTCCAACGCCTCCAGATATAATTCTCTGTCCCACCGCGGCATAATATCCCGCTCCGTAAACTCTCCCCATCCTCTGGTTTTCAAATGTCCCCGGTAACCGGCCCGTATGGCCTGGGCGAAAATATCCAGGCAGGTTCCCTCCAGATAATCCGGATCTCCGCAGCAGACGCCGTCGAACTGCTCCTTCATAAAATTCAGCAGTTCCTCGTCCGTAATCTCATCCTGCATTTCATTTTTATACAGAAAAAATATCTCCTGAAGCCGAATCAGTACATCCAGGTAATTATCCTGTATAATATAGGAAGAGTCACAGAAAGTGTAAATGATCTGGGGAAGGATGCTTTGACCGAATTCCACCCTTCTTTCCCGCTTCAGAACATTCCGGCGTTCTGCCAGAAGAAGCTCGGTATCTTCTCTGCTCAATGAAAGCCCATATTGTTCGGAATACTCATTTACTGCGAGGATCTGCTTTATCTGACTCTCTCCTGCCATAAGCTCTGTCCAGTTTTTTTCTTCCATCTGCACCACTCCTTATCCTGGTCATTTTCAACATTTTTCACGCCTTTCCACCCGCCGAAGATGTAATGGGAAGTTCATTATAGGGCAGCAGGCAGGCGGTTACCAGTCTTGATTTTTTTCCTGTTTTGTGGTAATATAAGAATGTAAAAAGGGTGCAGAAATTTTTATTCTGCACCCTTTTTCTTCTGTTTAATTACGCATCCATTCGTTCTCCTTCGTTTGCTTCTTCCATCCGAAGCTGCTCTGCAGGACGCTCCTTTTCAAAGGACACCTGCAGAACCGCCTGCGGCCAGTTCAGAGAGGCCCTTGCATGCTTCTCCTTTTTTACCGCTTCTTCCTCTGCAAGATCCAGCAGCTCTCTCAAAACCTCTCTGGTCAGATAACCTCCTCTCCAGTGAAAGGTGAACGCATTTCCTTTTTTAGCCGCCTGTGCGAACCGTTTGCCCACATCCTCCAGCCTGGTAAAGGACAGTTTTTTCTCCCGGTAATAAAAATGATCCGGATCCACACAGGAAGGAAGCGGAAAAATTGCCGGCTCATGATCCCGGAAGATCTGCTTATCGCTCAGATTGAAATAGTCATACCGGATCCCATCCGGATTCCCCAGAGAGTTGTCGAAGGTAGCGTCCAGATGGTAATACCTTCCATTTAGCCGAACCACATTCCAGGTATGACGATATTTGATCCCCTTCTGTGGATTTGCCTCCGATAAGGCAATGACACACCAGATACCAAGGGCATCACAGAGGATCTTCACTGCCTTTGCAATTCCCTCACAGACGCTCACGCCCTGCCCGAGGGGGCCGATGATTTCATGGGAATACGGCTTCTTCAGCTTATCATACCGGACATTCCGGCAGATAAAATCATGGATATACCTCTCCTTTTCCAGCTCTGTTTCATTTTCCGCCAGCCTTGCCAGCTTCTCTACCCGGGATTTCATTGCCTTCTGATGATCCCGGATTTTCCCCTTATCAAACAGGTACTCCGGAATCATTTCCACATTCCCGGAATCCGGGTACCATTTATACCGAAAATTGGAGGACCAGAAAATCTCCGGGCAATCCAGCCGGACCATAAAATAGAGATCCGCCAGTTCCCTGCCCTCCAGGTACGGCACAGAGAAGGAGGGAGCCAGCGACATCAGCCCGGTACGGATGGCATGATAGGCACTTTGCTGAAGCTTATCCAGCTGATGATAATAATAACGTTCCATTTTTTTCCTCTTAAGCTTCTAAAACAGCTTTTTCTTTCTGAAATAAATAATTTCCAGTACCACGATAAGGATAGCCGCCGCAATTACCGCAGGATATCCATAATCCCAGTGAAGCTCGGGCATATTGACAAAGTTCATTCCATACCAGCCCGTCAGCAGTGTGAGCGGAAGAAACAGGGTTGTGACAACGGTCAGAATACACATCACCCGGTTCTGCCAGGCATCCATCCGGGACTGATACCATTCCCGCAGCTGAATAATATTTTCCCGAAGAAGCTGCACATGGTTCTGAAGCCGCTCTGCCCGCTTTGCGCATCGTTCCCATTGCTCCCCGCAGGTTATCAGCGGAAGGCTTCCGTGCGACTCCATCAGATCGCCAATGGCGGCAAGCTGCTCGTAATATGCATTCAGCTCCGATAGCTTCTGGCGGCAGCGGGTCAGCACCTCGAAAAAATCATCCGGAACATGGTGCGCCAGCGCATCCTCCAGCTCCTCCATCTTTTTCTCCAAATGAGACAGATACAGGATGTCATTTTCCATCAACAGCTCTATCAGCTGCAGAAGAAACTGGTCTGCAGATCTTGGCTCCTTCAGGCGCGCGGACTGCTTTCCTATCCAATGCTTCAGATCTCCCTCATCCTGAATCAGGGTCAGCTTCTGCTTCGTCAGGTAGAATCCAAAGGCCAAAAGCGGCAGCCGTTCCTCGCTCTTCTCGGGAATACGAAGCGTTCCGAGAATACAGTCTGAAAACACCTCCGCCTTACAGTAGCGGATGGATCCCAGGCTGTGGAGCATCTCTTTATGATGTGAAAAGACATCTTTCCTTCCCCGGAATTCCTCGGTTCGCATGATCGTGACCATCGATCCGGATTCTCCCGTTTCTTCTGTATTCATAACAGCTTCTGATTCTTTGATATTATCCACCATTCAGCGCTCCCTTTCTATCTGCTTTCTTAGGTCAAATTTAATGTAACGCATACCGGATAAATTATCAAGTTTCCTGTACGCAAAAAGGCCTCTGCACCTGTTCTGTGCAGAGGCCCCGGATACGCTTCTCTACTTTTCTTTCCGCTTTTATCCTTCAATGGAAATATAGTGATTCTTTTCCTCCACTGCCTTCTTATCCTCCTTCGGCAGAGCAAAGGTCAGGATACCATTTTCATATTTCGGATGAATATCACTTTCCTTGATATTCTCACCGACATAGAAGCA
>JALERW010000005.1 GCA_022763925.1 Lachnospiraceae bacterium | reverse complement strand
TTTTTCACCAACAGCGGAACGGAAGCAATAGAGGGAGCGATAAAGGCTGCCAGAAAATATGCATATCTGAAAGATCAGAGGACGGATCATGAGATCATCGCCATGAACCATTCGTTCCACGGAAGAAGCATGGGTGCTCTTTCCGTCACCGGCAATGCTCATTATCAGGAGCCGTTCAAACCGCTGCTTAGCGGAATCCGGTTTGCGGATTTCAATGATTTTGAGAGTGTGAGGTCTCAGGTGACGGACAGAACCTGCGCCATCCTTATGGAAACCGTGCAGGGAGAGGGCGGTATTTATCCCGCAGAGCCCGAATTCCTGCAAAAGGTGCGCGCCCTGTGTGATGAAAAGGATATTCTGCTTATACTGGATGAGATTCAGTGCGGCATGGGCCGCACCGGTTTCCTGTTTGCCTGGCAGGGGTACGGTGTGCAGCCGGATATTATGACCTGCGCCAAGGCGCTGGGCTGCGGCGTGCCGGTGGGAGCCTTTGTCCTGAATGAGAAGACGGCAGCGGCATCCCTGGTACCGGGGGATCATGGGACGACCTATGGGGGAAATCCGTTTGTCTGCGCGGCCGTAAGCAGGGTGTTTGATCTTTTTGAAGAGCGAAAGATTATCGAACACGTCAGGGAGGTGGCGCCCTATCTGGAGAAAAAGCTGGATGAGCTCACCGGTGAATATGATTTCCTTGCCGCAAGACGGGGAAAAGGACTGATGCAGGGACTGGTGGTATCAGGACGTCCGGTGGGTGAGATTGTAAAGAAGGCTCTGGATAACGGTCTCATTGTCATGTCTGCAGGAGCGGATGTGATCCGTCTGGTTCCTCCGCTGATTATTACGAAGGAACATGTGGATGAGATGGTGGAAAAGCTGAAAAAAAGCTTTTGATCCCTTTTTCTTGTATTCCCCAGGGAGATATGTTAAAATAAATCCGCCTGTAACAAAATTGTAATATTTTGGGAAGAAACGTTGGAAGCCGGGCTGACAGGTCCGGATGGAGAGTACCATGGGGAAAAATGTATGGAAAATGCTGGCCGCTGCTGCCGCTTGTGCGATGCTTCTGGCCGGCTGCGGGGATAAGAATAGGTCAGAGGATGCCGTGGCTGCAGCTGTAAAGGAGGAAGAAGCAGGGGGTAATTCCGGGGAAAACTCCCAGGAAGAACCGTCCGAGCCTAAGAAGCTGACGCTCTGGTATACCCAGCCGGATCTGGAGGAATACTTTCTTGAGGCAGCAGCCGCCTACGAGGGGGAGACCAAAGTAGAGGTGGAAGCGGTTCAGGTGCCGGCCCTGGATTATATAGAAGCGATCAATAAAGGAAGTGTGGAGGATGCGGATTATCCGGATCTGTATGTGGTGACAACGGATCAGCTGGAGAAGGCAGTTCTGGCAGGGCTGACCACGGAAGCCGGGAAGGATGTCTGCTCTTTGGATTATTTTTCGCAGAAGGCGCTGGATGCAGTGACCTATAAGGGGAAAAGGGTTGCCTATCCCTTCTATTCCGATACCAGTGTACTGATTTACAATAAGAATTATGTACAGGAGGCTCCGGCGACGATTGAGGATATCCAGAGCTTTTCGGAGGCCTTTGAGGGAGACGGCATGATCCAGAATATTTTTGTCTGGAATGTGAATGATATCTTTGTGGATTTTTTTACCATCGGGAATTTCGTTAATTTCGGAGATGCCTATGGGGACAGTCTGGAGCATATCGTGCTGAACAGTGAGGAGATTCAGGAATGTCTGTCCTTTTATCAGGAGCTGAGTCAGTTCTTTGCCATCGACCGGGAGCTGGTGAGTGAGGAGCAGATCATACAGGAGTTTGCAGAGGGAAAGACCGTATATGCGATCATAAGGGATGACTCGATCGAAGAGCTGGATGCGCTGATTTCCGAAGAGAATCCGCTGCCCTACGGGATTTCTGCTGTGCCGGATCTGACCGGGGAGCTCCCGGTGCGGCCTCTGTCCATTACCCATTCGATTGCAGTCAACGGATATTCTGAATGTCCAAAGGAGGCTGCGGATTTTGCACGTTTCCTGACGGTGGAAAAGGCAGAGGAGCTGTATGGGATCTGTGGAAATTTCCCGGTAAGAAAAGGGGTTTCTTATGACAATCCGGATATTTCCCGGGTGCTTGCTCAGTACGAGGAGGCGCTGGAGGTACCGAAGGTTATGCAGATGAGCAATTACTGGCTTATCATGGAGTCTGCCTTTTCGGATATCTGGGCGGGGGCGGATGTGGCTGCCTGTATGGAGCAGGCGCAGGAAATGATGGATGCCGCTCTGGGACAATAAGGAAAACACTGACAGAATAAAGAAAAGCTATCCCGGGAAAACTGAGAAAAAAGAGTCAGGAGGAAATCCGGATGATGGGAATGATCATCGCTCTTATCTCAGGAGCACTTATGAGCATTCAGGGAGTATTTAATACAGAGGTTACGAATCACACTAGTATCTGGGTGTCCAGCAGCTGGGTACAGTTTTCGGCGCTGATCGTATGCCTTGCAGCATGGCTGTTTACAGGAAGGCCCTCCTTTGGGGGACTGCTTGAGGTGGAACCTCGGTACATGCTGCTGGGAGGAGCGATCGGCGCTTTTATTACGTTTACGGTCATAAAAAGCATGGATGCGCTTGGCCCGGCAAAGGCGGTCATGCTGATCGTGATCGCGCAGCTGGCGGTGGCGTATCTGATTGAGCTTGCCGGGCTGTTCGGAGCCCAGAAGCAGCCGCTGGAGTGGAGAAAGCTTCTCGGGATGCTGATCGCCATTGCGGGGGTTGTCCTTTTCAAGTGGGAGTAACAAACCGTAAACTTAAGGAAAATGTTATTGTAAACTGGAAAAATATTCGATACAATAAAGAAGCCAGCATAACAGAGGAAGAAATGCGGACTGTCATACGGGAAAATGATAAGAAGGATGACAGTAGTTGCGGCGGTTCTGTGCCTGCTGCTCGGCTCCTGCGGGAGAGGAGATGAGGCAGAGGAGACAGCCGTTAGGGAGGCATGGGAAAAGGAGCTGACCCACGAAGCCTGGCAGGAGGAATCTCCGGAAGATGAGGCAGAGAAGGCTGAGGCGCCCGGCCTGCAGGAAGAAGCTCCGGAGGAGGTAACCCTGTATGTCTATGTGTGCGGGGCAGTAAGAAGACCGGGAGTCTATACCTTTGCACCGGATGAACGGTGGTATGCCGCGGTGGAGAAGGCCGGAGGCCTTACAGAGGAGGCCGATCCGGATCAGGTGAACCTGGCCCTTCCCCTTGCGGACGGACAGAGGCTCTATATTCCGAGAAAGGGAGAGGAGGCTGTCTCTTCCGGAAACGGCACCGGATGGGAGGAAGATGCTCCGGCGAAAGAGGCCGTCGGTCAGAGCCTGGTCAATCTCAATACCGCAGATGCAGAGGAACTGATGACGCTTCCGGGAATCGGGAAGACCCGGGCAGAGAGTATTCTGGCATACCGGAAGGAGAGGGGGCGCTTTCAGCGTCCGGAAGAGCTGATGCAGGTGGAAGGAATCAAGGAAAAGACTTATGAGAAACTGAGAGATTTCATTACGATAGAATGAGGTGTGAACATGGGAAAGAGAGTGCTTGTGGTTGACGATGAGAAACTGATTGTGAAGGGGATCCGTTTCAGTCTGGAGCAGGACGGAATGGAAGTGGACTGTGCCTATGATGGGGAAGAGGCGCTCCAGAAAGCAAAGGAAAAGGAATATGATATCATTCTTCTGGATGTGATGCTGCCGAAGCTGGACGGGTTTGAGGTGTGCCAGCACATCCGGGAGTTTTCCGGTGTGCCTATCGTAATGCTTACGGCAAAGGGGGATGACATGGACAAGATTCTGGGCCTGGAATACGGGGCAGATGATTACATAACGAAGCCGTTCAATATTCTGGAGGTGAAGGCCAGAATCAAGGCGATTATGCGAAGAACCTCTGCCCGGGAGCAGAAGCCGGAAGCGGGCAGGATGCTGGCGATGAAGGATCTGAAAATGGATCTGGAGGGCCGCCGGGTGTATATCGCAGGGAAGGAGATCAATCTGACTGCCAAGGAATTTGATCTTCTGGAGCTTCTGATCACAAATCCCAATAAGGTGTACAGCAGGGAAAATCTGCTGAATATTGTGTGGGGATATGAGTATCCGGGGGATGTGCGGACGGTGGACGTCCATATCCGGAGACTGCGGGAGAAGATTGAGGCGAATCCGAGTGAACCGAAGTATGTGCATACGAAGTGGGGAGTAGGTTACTATTTCCAGGTTTAATCTGAGGAAAGGCCTGCTGACCAGGAACTATCTGAAAAACAGTTATTTTCAAAGTCTTCGGTTCCGGCTGCTTTTATGCTTCCTGGTCATCGGGATAGTCCCGCTGATTTTGTTTAAGACGGTTCTTGTGCATGTTTATGAGTCTAAGGCCGTGGAGCTTCGGATGATGGATATAGGGGAGCAGTGTAAGATACTCAGTAATCAGCTCCTGGCCTATGATTATATGAATCATCCGGAATCTGAGGTGATGGATGCCGGTCTTGTGCAGCTTTCGAATATTTATGACGGCCGGGTGCTGGTGATAGACAGCAGCTTTAAGATTATAAAGGATACGTATCTTCTTGATGAGGGTCGTACGATTGTTTCGGAAGAGGTGTTTCGCTGCTTTCAGGGGACGAATACAGCCAGATATTCCAAAAAGGAGAAATATGTGGAGGTGACGGCCCCGGTCCGTGATGCGGATGGTGCCGTGTCCGGGGTGATCCTGGTGAGTGCTTCGGTGGACAATATTCTGCTGATCCGGGAATCGCTGGTTACCAAGGGCCTGTTGATTCAGATCTCTTTTTGCGCTGTGATTCTGGTGCTCTCGCTTCTGGGCTCTGTGGTCCTTGTGCGTCCTTTCCGAAAGCTGACACATTCCCTGGAGGATCTGAATGACCGGGATCTGGAAGAGATTCTGTCGGTATCGGATTATACGGAGACACAGGCGATCTCGAATGCCTATAACAATATGATCGTTCGTATCCGGAAGCAGGATGAGAGCCGCCAGGAATTTGTTTCCAACGTCTCTCATGAGCTGAAGACACCGCTTACGTCGATGAAGGTGCTGGCAGATTCTCTGATTGCTCAGGGAGAGGATGTCCCGCCGGAGCTTTACCGGGAATTTATGGGCGATATCGCAGAGGAGATTGACCGTGAGAACAAGATTATCAATGATCTGCTCTCCCTTGTGAAAATGGATAAAAAGAATGCGGATCTGAATATCCAGTCCATGAATATCAATGACCTTCTGGAGCTGATTCTGAAGAGACTTCGCCCGATCGCGGCAAAATCCGATATCGAGCTTGTTTTTGAGAGCTTCCGTCCGGTGGTGGCGGAGGTGGATGAGGTGAAGCTGACGCTGGCGCTGAGCAACCTGATAGAAAACGCGATTAAATACAATGTGGAGAGCGGATGGGTCCATGTATCTTTGAATGCGGATCACAAGTTTTTCTATGTGAAGGTGGCAGATTCCGGAATTGGAATTCCTCCGGAGGATCAGGAGCGGATCTTTGAACGTTTCTATCGGGTGGATAAGTCCCATTCCAGGGAGATCGGAGGAACGGGGCTCGGACTTGCCATCACGAGAAATGCCATACTGATGCACCGCGGAGCAATTAAAGTATACAGTAAGCCGGGGGAAGGCACGACCTTTACAGTCCGGATCCCTCTGAGCTATATTCATTGACGGAGGTGCGGGTATGAAACAGCTGATGACTGCACTTGGTATGCTGGCCGCCGCTTTTTTCCTCGTTTCCTGTGCTGCTGCGGATGGGAAGGAGTCTGAGGCGGACTATCAGATTTATTATGTGAATAAAGAAGGAACCGCTCTTTCCTGTGAGGGCTATGATACCGGTACCGGAAAGGAAGAGAACCGGGAGGAGCCTTCCAAGGATGCGGCAGAAGCGCTGGCTGCGGAGCTTTTGGAACAGATGGACCAAAAGCCTGAGAGCCAGGAGCTGCGCCAGGCAAGACCGGACACGGTAGCACTTCTGGATTATTCAATGGAAAATCAGTTTCTGTATCTGAATTACAGTGTCCAGTATCTGGAGCTGGATGCAGTGACGGAAGTACTTTACCGGGCGGCGGTGGTGAAGACCCTGACGCAGATCCCGGGCGTGGAGGGGGTTTTTTTTCAGGTCAATGATGCACCGCTTACAGACGGAACGGGAAATGTGATCGGGGTAATGACGGCGGACAGCTTTGTGGATAATACCGGGGATACGATCAATGCCTACAAACGGGATCCTCTGACCCTGTATTTCGCCTCAGAGGATGGAAGCAGTCTGAAACGGGAGCAGGTGGATGTGGTTTACAGCAGCAATGTTTCCATGGAGAAGCTGGTCATGGAGCAGCTGATTGCAGGCCCTCAGGCGGAGGGCTATAAGGCTACGCTTCCATCGGATGTCACGATCCTGAATATCCGTGTGACGGACGGGACCTGTTATGTAAATTTTGATGAGAAGCTTCAGAATATTCCTTCGGGTGTGACGGAGGATGCGGTGATTTATTCGGTGGTGAATTCCCTGACCGAGCTGAGTACGATCCGAAAGGTGCAGATATCGGTCAACGGCCGTACCGACCGGATGCTGAGGGAGAGCCGGAGCCTGGATAAGGTGTACGAACGGAATCTGGAGCTTGTTCTGGATGAATAAAAAGGAGGTGCATGTGTGGGAAAACGTCCGCTTTGTATGTTTTCCTGCATATGCCTGATGGCAGTTGTTTTCTGGTTTTTTGCTGTCAGGCCGCCCGCAGAGGCAGAGGGCTGCGAGGGGCCGGTGACTGCTGTCGGGGAACTGTATTACAGGGAGCAGGAAGCAAGCCGCACGATCCTGTATCTGAAGGATGTGCATATTTCTGAGAATCCGAAGAGGATTCTTCTTGATCGTCTGATCGTCTATCTTACTTCAAAAGAGACATATCCCATTGGAATGGTTGTAAAGGTGAAAGGAAAGCTGTATCCGGCAAAGTCTGCCCGCAATCCGGGTCAGTTTGATGAGGCATGGTATCTGAGGAGCAGAGGAATATCCCATAAGCTTCAGGGGGCATCGGTAAATGCAGTATGGACAGCGGGGGAAGCCTCTCATGGCTTTATGGAAAGGCTTCTTATGAGGCTGAGAGAGGGCCTGGTGTGTCAGAAGGAAGAACTCTTAAGGCGCCTGGATGTTCTGTTTTCGGAAACGGAAGCCTCTGTTCTGAAGGCTATGCTGTTCGGGGCTGCAAAGGAGGTGCCCAAAGAGCTGAAAAGCAGCTGGCAGTCAGCCGGAATCGGGCATCTTCTGGCCATTTCAGGGCTTCATGTGATGCTTCTTTGCGGGACCCTGTATCGGGGACTTCGGAACATCGGACTGCCCTATGGCATCTGTATTCCCGCATCGGCGGCGCTCCTTATCTGTTATCAGGAAATGCTGGGCTTTCGGGTATCCGCGTTCCGTGCTGCCGGAATGTTCCTTGTTTTTCTGGGGGCAGAGCTTACGGGAAAGGCATATGACCGCTTGAGTGCCCTTGCCCTTTTGTGCCTGGCTGTGGTTGCAAAGTATCCTTACAGTGTCGGTACCTCCGGATTCTGGCTGTCCTTTTCGGCTTCGGCCGGGGCCGCTGCTTTTCTGGAATGGGCACAGGAGCGGGAGAGGGTCCGAAAGGAAGCCGGCTTTCGGGAAAGAAGGAAGACTCCCGGAATGCTTCTGCCGCTATGGATTTCGGCGGCATCGCTTCCGGTACAGCTCTGGTTTTTTTATGAGCTGCCGGTGTATTCCCTGCTCTGGAATCTCTGCCTGGTGCCGCTGGCGGCTCCGGTTCTTGGCTTCGCCCTGCTGGCACTGGCGTTTTCCCTCTGGTCCTTTCCGGCAGGCATGTTTGTTGGGGCACCCGCGCAGCTGCTTTTGGAGCTGATAGAGCGTATCTGTGTTCTGGCAGAAAAGCTTCCGGGAGCCGTATACATATGCGGAAGGCCTCTGTGGTGGCAGATGGCGCTGTATTATGCGGCACTGCTTGGATGTATGTGGGTATTCTGGCCGGGAAGGGAGAGGAAGGGAAAAGGGCGGATCCTCCTTTTGGCGGGAGCAGCAGCGGCTCTTGGCTGCCTGGTGTTCCTTCGGGTCCATGCGCCGCTGGAGGTGACATTTCTGGATGTGGGCCAGGGGGACGGTGCTCTGATACGGGAAAAGGGAGGGAAGACGCTGCTGATCGACTGCGGGAGTACGGATGAAAAGGATGTGGGGACGGACTGTCTGATCCCGTTTTTAAAATGCTGCGGGATCTCCAGGGTGGATTATATTTTCATATCACACGGGGATGAGGACCATATATCAGGGATCCGTACATTGCTGGAGCAGGATGACATTTCGGTCGGCTGCCTTGTGTTCGGAAGCCGGATGGGGGCAAAATCAGAAGAATGGATGCGAAAGGCAGCCTCAAAAGGTGTCCTGATACAGCATATGGAGCCGGGTGACAGGCTTCAGCTTTCGGGGCTTTCTGTCCGCTGCCTGGGGCCGGCAGAGGAAAAGAACGGTTTGGAAAGCCTTCCTTCGGAGACGGAGGAGGAAAATAATCAGTC
Organism: Lachnospiraceae bacterium; assembly: GCA_022763925.1. GTDB lineage: Bacteria > Bacillota > Clostridia > Lachnospirales > Lachnospiraceae > JAGTTR01. Next base: position 27,144 of record JALERW010000005.1, on the reverse strand, counting down.
GATGGTTCTGGCGCTGGAGGGAGAGGGGATTCGTTTCCTGTTTACCGGAGATATGGAAGAGGAGGAGGAGAAGCTCCTTCTTCACACCGTTCCGGAAAAACTCTGGAAGGCGAATGTACTGAAGGTGGCACATCATGGCTCGAAGACCTCGTCCTCGGAGGCGTTTCTTTCGGCGGTATCTCCTGCGCTGGCAGTGATTTCCTGTGGGGAAAACAACCGCTACGGACATCCGGATGCAGACACCGTTTTGCGGCTTTGTTCCTGTACAGAAAGGATTCTGGTAACGGCAGAATGCGGAGCCGTGCGGCTTTTCTGTGAAGCTGGGCGGATAAGGGTAAAGACCTGCCGGTAGCAGAAGGGTATTTGTCTTTTGGAAGGACTGGATGTTCGGGCGGTTTTCTGTTAGAATAAAATGTTGTACAGGAAAGATGGGAGGCTGATTCATGCGGACAATCAATGAGGATATCGAAAGCGGCAATCTGAAACCGGTGTATCTGCTGTTCGGGGAGGAAGAATATCTGAAAAAGCAGTATAAGGAAAAGCTGATAAGGGCCATGCTTCCGGATGGGGATACCATGAATTTCTCCCGGTTTGAAGGAAAAGGGATTCTGATCCCAAAGCTTATAGATCTGGCAGAGACGCTGCCGTTTTTTGCAGAGCGTCGGGTGATTCTGGTGGAGGAATCCGGCTTTTTTAAAAACGCATCCGCAGATCTTGCGGATTACATGCTGCAGATGCCCCAGTCCACATGCTTTATCTTTGTGGAAAAAGAGGTGGATAAGAGAAACCGGTTGTACAAAGCGGTAAAGGATATCGGACGCGCGGTGGAATTTCAGACACCGGATGAGAAGACACTGACCCGATGGGTTCTTGGTGTACTGAAGAAAGAGCATAAGAAGATCACGCAGCCGACCATGCAGCTGTTTCTTTCCAGGACAGACAGCGGGATGGAACATATGGAGAAGGAACTGGAGAAGCTGATCTGTTATGTCGGGGACCGGGAAGTTATCCATTCGGAGGATGTGGAGGCCATATGTACAGAGCAGACGGAAAATAAGATTTTTGATATGATCCATATGGTGGCGGAAAAGCGTCAGAAGGAGGCACTGGACCTGTATTATGATCTTCTCGCCCTGAAGGAGCCTCCCATGAGGATTTTGTTTCTGATGGTGCGCCAGTTTAATATTCTGCTGCAGGTAAAAGCCATGACTTTGCAGGGAATGGACAATAACGAAATCGCCAAAAGAGCCGGCCTCAGAAGCTTCACGATCCGGCGCTACCGTTCCCAGGCAGGGCGCTTTACCATTGAGCAGCTGAAGAAAGCACTGAAGGACTGTGCAGAATCGGAGGAAGCAGTCAAAACAGGCCGTCTGGATGACCGCTTAAGCGTTGAGCTGCTGCTGGTGAAATACAGCCGCTGAAACGTGAAGGGAGAATGTTTCAGATAAAAAAAGTACCCGGCTGACGGTACCGGGTACTTTTTTATAAAATATATATTCAGTGCTTTTTATGCGATAGAGTTAACAGCTTTGGTTAAGCGGGAAACCTTTCTTGCAGCAGTGTTCTTGTGATATACACCCTTGGAGCAAGCCTTGTTTACCTCGGAAATGCAAGCGAGTAAAGCAGCATTTGCAGCCTCTTTATCCTTTGCAGCTACAGCAGCTTCCACCTTCTTGACATAGGTCTTAACCTTGGATCTGATTGCCTTATTTCTTGCAGCCTTTGTTTCGTTAACTAAAATTCTCTTCTTAGCGGATTTGATGTTTGCCAACCCTGACACCTCCAATATTCTTAACTAAAGTACTTATACAATTCTTCATTGTCACAGCAGACGAGACACGAATAGTCTGATGTGAACATACTCATATAGTATATCCGGAAGATTCCGGAATGTCAATACATATTTCCCGGATTTTTGCAAAAAATAGCATAAAAGGAGGACTCATAGCTATGGAAAAATTTCAGATCCGGACGGACCTGGCGCTGGAGGCACAGGAACGTTTCCGGGAAGATCATGTGGAAATTCCGGGAGTAAAAATTGACGAGGAATATCGGAAGGATACGGATATCCGGATCACCCGTGTGATCATCGAAACAGAGAACGGATCCAGAGTCATGCAAAAGCCCAGGGGGATGTATCTGACGCTGGAGGCTCCGAATATGTCTGTGCCGGATGAAGCGTATCACAGGGAGATTTCCAGGGAGCTGGCCCTTAAGCTGAAGGAACTTCTGGGAGGAGATGAGGAAAAATCGGTGCTTGTGGTGGGGCTCGGCAACTGGGAGGTGACACCGGATGCGCTGGGTCCGGATGTGGTGGGAAATCTTCTGATCACCCGGCATATTGTCAATGAGTATGGAATGGCGGCGTTTGAGCAGGAACGGGTGAACAGGATCAGTGCAATTGTCCCGGGAGTTATGGCGCAGACCGGGATGGAGACACTGGAAATTCTCCAGGGAGTCGTGGACAGAACCCGGCCGGATGTGATGATCGCGGTGGATGCCCTGGCTGCCAGAAGCACCAGGCGGCTGAACCGGACGATCCAGATCTCTGACGCGGGTATTTTCCCCGGCTCGGGAGTTGGTAATCACAGACAGGCTCTCACAAGGGAAACACTCGGCATTCCGGTGATTGCCATCGGTGTTCCGACGGTAGTGGATGCCGCGACGATTGTAAATGATACAATGGAAAATCTCGTGGAGGCCATGAGTCAGGCGGAAAGTCTGAAGGATCTGGGATATACCTTAAGCCAGCTGGATGCGTCAGAAAAATATCAGCTGATCCGGGAACTGATCTCTCCGCAGCTGAACGGGATGTTTGTGACACCGAAGGACATTGATGAGACGGTAAAGCGCATTGGCTTCACCATTTCAGAGGGGATCAATATGGCGCTTCAGATCGGATGACCGCAGTGTGATCGTGGAAAACAGGAATAAAACAGGGGCTTCGTCCATATATTTCATTATTATGAGTACGTGCGTTACGGCAGGAACGATATGCTGCCGATATCATGCAAAGCGAAGGTGGTGCCATGGATGAGGCCCGGATTTTTCAGGGGATTCTATAAGCTGCTCTGGTTTATGATTATACTGTTGGGCATTTATCTGGCGGTGAGGTGCTATACGGTGCTTGGAGGGGCGCAAAGGGAAGGGGTGTTTGAGAAGCTTTTTGACCGGATGGAGTATGAACTTAAGGAGCTGGCGGTGAAGCAGCTTCTGCCCGGCCTTTGCTTCCCTTATGAGTACGCGGGGGAGGCATCCACGGGGACGGAATTTCTTGTGAAAAGGGCGTACGATGCCTGGCCGCTGTACGGATACATAGAGAAATACCTTCTGTTTGATACGGAATATGAAAGTCAGTCTACCTACGAGCGTATCCTGGCCCTGGAAGCGCAGGATGAGATTCCGGCAGACGAAGAAGCGCAAATGGAATTGGAAAACCGCAAGGCAGCAGGCCGGGTGGAGGAAGAGGTGCCAGAAGCGCCGGGAGAGAAGGAGGAGGGAGCACAGCTGCAGAAGGAGGAGGCACTTCCTGCTTCCGCGGGGGTGGTATATTCGATGGAACAGCTGGCTGATTTTGATTTCCTTTTGAATACCTTCTATACGGTGGATAAATCCACTGCCGTCAGCGGCGCTGTCCTCAATGGCGAAACACTGCTTCAGAAGGATATGACGCTGGATGAGACCGGGGAAGGCCCCCAGATTCTCATCTACCATACGCATTCCCAGGAGGGCTTTGTGGATTCAGAGCCGGGAAATCTGGATACGACTATCGTAGGGGTGGGAGATTACCTGACGGAGCTTCTGGAGCAGACCTATGGTTATCGGGTGATCCATAACCGGGAGGTATTTGATATGGTAAACGGACAGGAGGACCGAAATCAGGCATTTACCATGGCAGGAGAGCGGATCGGTCAGGTGCTGGAAGAAAATCCTTCCGTCCAGGTGGTCATTGATCTGCACCGGGACGGTCTGGATGAGGGGACCCGTCTGGTGACGGAGGTGAACGGAAAGCAGACGGCACAGTTCATGTTTTTTAATGGTCTTTCCTATTCCAGAAAAAACGGGGAAATCTCCTATCTGCCCAATCCGTATATTGAAGATAATCTGGCATTTACCCTGCAGCTTCAGCTGAAGGCGGCCCAGTATTATCCGGGAGTGACAAGGAAAATCTATCTGAAGACCTACCGCTACAACCTGCATCTGTGTCCGAAGGCCATGCTGGTGGAATGCGGTGCCCAGACCAACACTCTGGAGGAGGCAAAGAATGCCATGGAACCGCTGGCTTCGATCCTTCACATGGTGCTTGAAGGAGAGTGACCGGAAACGGCTGCCTGCCGGGGAAACCTTCGCTCTGGTTCTGGACATATGATTTGCATTTATGCTATACTACCCTCAGCAGTAAACAGGCAGGAGGAATCATATATGGCAGAGTACGATCAGAGCAAAATCCGTAATTTCTGTATCATTGCGCATATCGACCACGGCAAGTCCACGCTGGCGGACCGTATCATTGAGATGACGGGCACCCTGACGAGCCGGGAGATGCAGGCTCAGGTTCTGGACAATATGGAGCTGGAACGGGAGCGGGGAATTACGATCAAGGCTCAGACGGTCCGGAATATATATAAGGCAAAAGACGGCGAGGAATATGTTTTTAATCTGATTGACACCCCGGGGCATGTGGATTTTAATTATGAGGTTTCCAGAAGTCTTGCGGCCTGCGACGGTGCGATTCTGGTGGTGGATGCGGCGCAGGGAATTGAAGCCCAGACGCTGGCCAATGTGTATCTGGCACTGGATCACGACCTGGATGTGATCCCGGTTATCAACAAGATTGATCTTCCCAGCGCGGAGCCTCAGAGAGTGATCGATGAGATTGAGGATGTCATTGGTCTGGAGGCGCAGGATGCGCCTTTGATTTCCGCGAAGAACGGGATTAATATTGAGGAGGTGCTGGAAGCGGTCGTGGAAAAGATACCGGCACCCACCGGAGATCCGGATGCTCCTCTGAAGGCACTGATTTTCGATTCTCTTTATGACTCCTACAAGGGGGTTATCGTCTTCTGCCGGATCAAGGAAGGAAGAGTGCGCAAAGGCACGAAGATCCGTATGATGGCCACAGGCGCTGTGGAAGAGGTCGTGGAGGTCGGATATTTCGGGGCCGGACAGTTTATTCCCTGCGAGGAGCTGGCGGCAGGAATGGTAGGATATATCACTGCCAGCCTGAAAAATGTCAAGGATACCCGGGTGGGAGATACGATCACGGATGAGGAACGGCCGTGTGCGGAGCCGCTTCCGGGGTATAAGAAGGTACAGCCCATGGTATACTGCGGCATGTATCCCGCGGATGGGGCAAAGTATCCGGATCTTCGGGATGCGCTGGAGAAGCTTCAGCTCAATGATGCTTCCCTTCAGTTTGAACCGGAGACATCCGTTGCCCTGGGCTTTGGCTTCCGCTGCGGCTTTCTGGGACTCCTTCATCTGGAGATCATTCAGGAGCGCCTGGAGCGGGAGTATAACCTGGATCTGGTGACCACCGCGCCGGGGGTTGTCTATAAGGTATACAAGACCAACGGGGATGTGCTGGAGCTGACGAATCCGTCCAACCTTCCGGATCCTTCGGAGATCGATCATATGGAAGAGCCGGTGGTGGATGCGGAAATCATGGTGACCAAGGAATTTATAGGCTCCATTATGGATCTGTGTCAGGAGCGCAGAGGAACCTATATCAGCATGGAATATATGGAGGAAACCCGGGCTCTTTTAAAATACGAGCTGCCGCTCAACGAGATCATCTATGATTTCTTTGATGCGCTGAAATCCCGGTCCAGGGGCTATGCCTCCTTTGACTATGAGATCAGGGGGTACAAGCCGTCTGAGCTTGTGAAGCTTGATATTCTCATCAACCGGGAAGAGGTGGATGCCCTTTCCTTTATTGTGTTTGCGGGAACTGCCTATGAGCGGGCGAGAAAGATGTGTGAAAAGCTGAAGGAGGAGATTCCCCGTCAGCTGTTTGAGATTCCCATTCAGGCGGCCGTGGGAAGCAAGATCATTGCGAGAGAGACGGTAAAGGCCATGCGTAAGGATGTGCTGGCGAAATGCTATGGCGGTGATATTACCCGAAAGAAGAAGCTTCTGGAGAAGCAGAAGGAAGGAAAAAAGCGGATGCGTCAGGTGGGCAATGTGGAAATTCCGCAGAAGGCCTTTATGGCAGTGCTGAAGCTGGATGATAAATAATCCGGTTGGGACCGGAGAAGGGGTGTAAGACAGTATGAAGGAAGAACGGATCAGAAGGGTACTGGAAGGAATGAAGGAGGCGGGCGTCGGCCAGCTTCTTTTGACGGACCCGATGGCAATTTATTATCTGACGGATAAATGGCTGCTTCCGGGCGAGCGCATGTATGGCCTGTACCTGCATGCGGACGGGACGCGCCGGATGATTATCAACGAGCTGTTCCCTGCGAAGGAGGAGCCGGGAACGGAAATTCTGTGGTACAGCGATACCCAGGATTCCATGGAGCTTCTTTATCCTCTGCTGGATCAGAATGCGGTTCTGGGCGTGGACAAGAACATGCCGGCAAGGTTCCTGCTTCGGCTGATGGAGCTCTGGGAGAACGGTCGGTTTGTCAATGGCTCCTGGATTGTGGACCGGGTGCGTCAGATCAAGGATGAGGAAGAGATCCGCCGGATGAGGGAGGTCTCTGCCATCAATGATATCGTGGTGAAGGAGCTTTGGGAGCAGGTCGGATCCGGGAAATCCGAGGAGGAGCTGGCAAGGGTCTGTGAGCAGCTGCAGAAAAAGCATGGCTGTGAGGGAGTTTCCTTTGAAGCGATTATCGCTTTTGGAGCAAACTGCGCGGATCCCCATCATGCCAATGACGCCACCGTGGGCAGAAGGGGAGACAGTGTGGTGCTGGACATCGGAGGAAGGAAGGATTCCTACTGTTCAGATATGACCCGTACCGTTTTTCTGGGTGAAGTCAGTGAAGAGGCAAGAAATGTCTATGAGATCGTTCTGGAAGCCAATTTAAGAGGAATTGCTGCCGCAAAGCCGGGAGCCAGGTTCTGTGATGTGGATCATGCCGCGCGCAGCTACATAGAGGAAATGGGATACGGGCCTTATTTTACCCACCGCACCGGTCATGGGATCGGGCTGGAATGCCACGAGGCGGGAGACGTATCTTCCGTGAATACGGCGGTGCTGAAGCCGGGCATGTGCTTTTCTGTGGAGCCCGGGATTTATCTCCCGGGAAAATTCGGCGTGCGGATAGAGGATCTGGTGCTGATCACAGAGGATGGCTGTGAGGTGCTGAATCATCAGGACAAGAGTCTTCGGATCATCCCCCTGGAAGGATGAACTGCCGGATGACCGGGGAGGAAGGAATATGAAGGAACTGGGAATCTATATTCACATTCCCTTTTGCATCAGAAAATGCGCATACTGTGATTTCCTCTCTGCTCCGGCCGGGGAGGAAGAGCGGGAACGATATGCACAGATGCTCTGCCGGGAGCTGACCCTGAAGAATCGGGGAAAGAAGGAATATCTTGTGACATCCGTTTTCTTTGGGGGAGGAACTCCTTCGATTCTTCGCACGGATCAGACCGAAAGGATCCTGAATACCATCCGCCGGGAATTTCGTGTTTCCGAAGATGCGGAGATTACCATGGAGGCCAATCCGGGGACGCTGAAGAAGGAGCAGCTCCTGGCCTGCCGCAGGATGGGCTTTTCCCGTCTGAGTCTGGGCCTTCAGAGCGCGGATGACCGGGAGCTTGCACTTCTTGGGAGGATTCATACCTGGGAGGACTTTCTTCGTACCTTTGACATTGCCAGAAGGGCCGGATTTGATAATCTCAATGTGGATCTGATGGCGGCACTCCCGGGGCAGACGAGAGAGGGCTTTTCGGATACGCTTGACAGGGTGCTCCGCTTACAGCCGGAGCACTTTTCGGTATACAGCCTGATCGTGGAGGAGGGCACGCCCTTCTTTCTTCGATACGGGGAGGATGCCAGGCGAAGAGAGGCGGGAGAGGAGACATTCCTGCTGCCTTCGGAGGAGGAAGAGCGGGCAATGTACGCAGATACTGTGGAGCGTCTTGCCGCGGCCGGCTATGATCATTATGAGATTTCCAATTATGCACGAAAAGGATATATCTGCCGGCATAATGACAACTGCTGGCGCCGGGTGGAATATCTTGGATTTGGGATCGGAGCGGCATCCCTTTATGATAATCGGAGGTTTTCTGTCCATCGGGATCTGGGACGCTATCTGAACGGGGACTTTACCGAGGAGGAGGAGATCCTGCTGTCGCAGCGGGAGCAGATGGAGGAGACGATGTTTCTTGGACTTCGGCGGATGGAGGGCGTGTCGGAGACTGCATTTGAGGAGGCCTTCCAGGTTACGGTTGGAAGTGTGTACGGGCCGGAGCTTCGCCGGTTTACAGGGGAAGGGCTTTTATCCGTCCGGGACGGAAGAATTTTTCTGACAGACCGGGGGCTGGATGTGGCCAGCTATGTGATGGCCGGTTTTTTGAAGGATTAGAGAGTCAAAGGGGAGAACATGTATGGATTACAGAGAAGAAATAGAGTCCTTTCTTCCGTTGTGTGAACAGGAGAAGACAGACCGGGAGGTTATGCTGGAGTGCTGCCGTCTGTTTGGGGACAGGATCCTGGAACGTTCCTGCCGGCTGGCACATCTGACCGCTTCCTCCATGATCTTCAACCGTGAGAGGACGAAGGTGCTGATGGCCTATCATAATATTTATGACTCCTGGGCCTGGACCGGGGGACACTCGGACGGGGAGAGGGATGGACTGAAAACGGCGGTAAAGGAAGCGATGGAAGAGACGGGAATCCGAACGGTTCGGGTCATTCGCGAACAGGTGTCGGCCCTGGATATTCTTGAAGTGAAGCGTCACAGGAAAAGAGGCTGTTTTGTGGGAGCCCATCTCCACCTGAATCTCACCTATTTTCTGGAAGCGGATGAAGAAGAGCCGCTCCATGTCTGTCAGGGGGAGAACAGCAGGGTGGGATGGATTCCCGTATCTGAGCTGGAGAAATACGTGACAGAAGCGCACATGCTTCCGGTATATCGTCGGGTGATTGAGAGAGCCCGCGCCCTGTAAGCGCAGGCGGCGGGAGCAGTGTGTCATCTACAGTGTTACATAAACCGGTGTGTGTCCTACCGCCGGGAGAAATTTCTGTATCATATCCTCTGTGCGCATTTTCAGGCTGGTGGTATTGATACACGGATGGCAGCCGAAGTATTCGTCCTTCAGCACATCCCGGTCGATGAGAAGCTGTACACGGTTTTCCTTATCGTTCATAAGCCCCATGACACTGACGGAACCGGGAGTAAGGTCCATGAATGCTTCCATATATTCCTCCGGAGCGAAGGAGAGCCGTGCCGTGTGGATCTGAGCGGACAGCTCCTTTGTTTTGAACGGCTTATGGCCGGGCATGAGCAGAAGGTAGAAGTCCGTCTTCTGCCGGTTGCACAGGAAAAGGTTCTTGCAGATATGGATACCCAGCAGTTCATCCACACCCTGGCAGGAATCAATGGTCATGGCTGCGTCATGATCCACCCGTGTATAGGGAATGGAAAGCTGATCTAAGAGATCGTAGGTGCGCAGCTCCCTGGGCAGTCTTCCGGTATCGGAAGGCCGTCCGGTATACAGTGTCTTGTCTATATGCAGTTCATTCATAATGCAGTCCTCCTGTGTGACAATCATATACCTTCCGATGAGGAAGTACAAGAAAAAATGGAGAAAAAGCGCAAAGAAAGAAAATCGTAAGAGACACAGAGAGACAACTGTGTTATAATATTAATACAGTGGTAAAGAAGGAACAGAGGGAGGACGTTATGGGGAAAAGACTGATACCTATTATTATTACAGGAATCGGAATTCTGCTTTTGCTGCTCTGGGGAAGTGCTCCGCTGCTGGGTGGGGGTCTGGGCTGGCTGGCAGGACTTTTTATGCTGATCGCAGCAGGATTTATCTGTGTGCTGGCAGTGAATCTGATCAAACGTCTGAAGGAGCTGTCCGAGGAAGACGATGAGGATATCAGCAACTATTGACAGGAGGGGATTTATATGCTGATGGTAACACTGAATTATATTCCGGGAAAGGAATTCGAAGCAATCGGGATCGTGAAGGGTTCTTCCATCCGCACGGTCCATGCGGGCAAGGATATCATGAACGGACTGAAGACACTGGTGGGAGGAGAGCTGGATTCCTATAATGAGATGATGAACGAGGCCAGAGCCTACGCCACCAAGCGTATGGAGGATGATGCCAGAAATCTGGGGGCGGATGCCATTGTGAATGTCCGTTATTCTTCCAGTTCTGTGGCTCAGTCGGCTGCGGAAGTGATGGCGTACGGGACTGCTGTAAAATTTATCCCGAAGGAAGCATAACTGTAAGGATCTGTGGGAGACATACCGGGGAATTTTTCCCGGTATGTTTTTTTAAGAAATCAGTAAGGACTTACCGGTGGTTTTGTGTTAGAATGTGAGACATAAAAGAGGCATGGATATGCCGTATTTTCGATACCTAAAGGAGGAAAAGCATGCAGGATACGAAGATTCTGGTAGTGGATGATGAGAAAGAGATCGCCGATCTGATAGAGATTTATCTGGTCAGTGACGGATATAAAGTATATAAGGCATATAATGCAATGGACGGACTTGATATTCTGGCGAAGGAGGATATCAAGCTCGTGCTTCTGGATATTATGATGCCGGGCATGGACGGCCTTTCCATGTGCAAGAAGATCCGGGAGAACAACAATATCCCGATCATTATGCTGAGTGCGAAATCCACGGATCTGGACAAGATTCTGGGGCTCGGGACAGGAGCGGATGATTATGTGACGAAGCCGTTCAATCCACTGGAGCTTACCGCAAGAGTGAAGTCACAGCTTCGTAGATTTACGCAGCTGAATCCGGGGAGTGAGAAGGCAAGGACGGAACAGGAGATCCAGATCCGGGGACTTTCGATTAACCGGGAGAATCATAAGGTGCTGATAGACGGGGAGGAGATCAAGCTGACCCCTATAGACTTTGATATTCTGTATCTTCTGGCATCCAACCCGGGGCGGGTATTCAGTACAGATGAGATTTTTGAACGTGTCTGGAATGAGAAGGTCTATGAGGCCAACAATACAGTGATGGTTCATATCCGGAGGCTGCGGGGGAAGATGAAGGAGGATACCAGAGGAGAAAAAATCATAACGACGGTATGGGGAGTTGGATATAAAATTGAAAGATGATTTATTTGGTACCTTCCGGAAAAGAATCATTTATGGAGCCCTGGTCAGCGTTCTGATCACCGGCGCCGCTGAGCTGATCGTTTTTTTCAATCTGCGGCTGATTTCGGATTTCCTGCGAAAAAGCGGATACCGGAATTCCATTCTCGGACGGGACGGGCTGAATCCGAATGTGCAGATGATGATTCTGCTCGTGGCAGGCGGGATTGTGTTTATTGTAAGCTTTAATCTTCTGATGGACGGAGTGATCCGGTATGTGAAGGAGATTTCCAATGGGATCAATCGGATTGCACAGGGCGATCTGAATACGGAGATCAGTGTCCGGGGAAACGATGAATTTGCCAATATTGCCAGAAATCTGAATAAGATGACAGAAGAGGTCCGGGTACTGATGGATAAAGAGCGGGAGGCGGAGCGAAGCAAAAACGATCTGATCACCAATGTGGCGCATGATCTGCGGACACCGCTGACATCGATCATCGGTTATCTGGAGCTTCTGAAGAACAAGAAGGATCTGGATGAGGAGGTAAAGAGGAAGTTTATTGATATTGCCTACAGCAAATCCAAGCGCCTGGAGAAGCTGATCGAGGATCTTTTTGGATTTACCAAGCTTAATTACGGAAAGATCACCATGAAGCCGGGAAAGCTGGATATTGTGAAGCTGCTGGAGCAGCTGCTGGATGAGTTTTATCCCAATTTTCAGGATGCAGGGCTGACCTATGAATTTCTGTGCAGGGAGAACGGCATTCAGATCGAAGCGGACGGCAATCTGCTGGCGAGACTGTTCGATAATCTGATCAACAATGCGATTAAATACGGTGCGGACGGTAAGGTGGTTCAGGTTTCCGTTGAGAAAGAGGATCCCATGGTGGTGATCCGGATCACCAATTACGGGAAGATCATTCCAAGACAGGAGCTGGAACATATTTTTGAAAAGTTTTACCGGGTGGAGCACTCCCGCTCCATGAATACGGGAGGAACCGGACTGGGACTGGCCATTGCCAAGAGTGTTGTGGAGCTTCACGGAGGAAGCATTGAGGCATCCAGCAGCATGAAGGGAACGGTTTTTGAAGTAAAGCTGTACCAGTCTCTGAAGGATCGGCCGGAGCATTTTGATACGGAGTAATCGGTAAGGCGGGGAAAGGAACGAACGTGAAGAAAAAGATCAGGGGGATGCTTTTGGCATTTCTGTGCTGTGCAGGGTTATTGCTGCCGGCTGCAGAGGTTTCGGCAAAAAGCAGAGAGGATGAAACACAGTTTGATATTCAGGTAACCTATGGATACGGAAATACGGTGAAAATAGGAAGAGATGCTGTTTTCCATGTGTCCGTGCACAATAAAGGCGAGGCATTCTCGGGAACGGCAGAGCTTCTTACCGGGGTGTATTCGGAGGAGGGATATTTTACTTACGGTTCGGGTTCGCTGAGCCTTCCGTTTTTGCCCTCTTCCACCGTACAGTATTATGATAATTACGGACTGGAAAAGAAGCTGGAGCTTGCGGCGGGAGCGCACGGGGAGGTTTCCTTCGCACTGCCGTTTTCCAGCAGTGCGCCTTATATCAAGGTGCTTCTGAAAGACGGGAATGGAACCTGTGTTGCCCAGGAGGTTGTGGAGCTTTCTGTGCGGCAGTCTTCCACAGAGATTCTGGCCGGAGTTCTGACGGATGATCCGGAGAGCTTCCGTTATATGGACGGGATGCAACTGTCCGAATATTCCAATACGGGGATTACCGTTATTACGCTGAATCAGAGGACTATGGAGGACAGCGTGGAAGGCTTAAGTATGCTGGATGTGCTTCTTGTACAGGATTTTGATATGGACTGCCTGGGGGATGCCAGAAAGGACGCTGTCCGGCAGTTTGTGCAAAAAGGAGGGATTCTTGTCCTGGGAGGAGAGGAGACTATGCCCAGGGGCGTGCCGGAGGTTGCGTACCTGGGGGAGGGCAGAATCGTTTCCTATCCGGGAAGCCTGAAGCTATCGGAGGAGAATCTGTATTCCGTACAGGGGCGGCAGGCGGATCAGCTGTTCGAGGAGATTTTTACCAAGGAGGAGCTGACAGAGCTGGATTCCGGGGGCTATTACCTGAATACAGAGGACTACTGGAATACGATGACGCGTCTGGACAGTATTGATGAGGAAAATATTCCGGGAATCGGAGCCTATGTATTTGTTCTTGCGGTTTATGTGATTCTGGCAGGCCCTGTTGTCTACCTGGTGCTGAAAAAGCTGAAGGTGCGCAAATATCTCTGGGGCTGTGTCGGAGTGCTGGCCGTGGGATTTTCTGCCGTGATCTTTTTCATGGGAAGTGCTACCCGGTTTAATGCACCCTTTATCAATTATGTGCGCACGCTTCAGCTCACCGACGATGGGACGGAATATGATACGGTGGAATTTGAAACCAGGGCACCATATAACAAAGCATACAGTATTTATGTGAATCCGGAATATACGATCATGCCCATATCCGAAGGCGGATACTATGGGGGGAGAGACAATTCTCCTGCGGATTTTTCCGGGAAAGCCATTGAGATCCGGTATGGAGACGAGGAACATCAGGTGACGATGGCTGCGGACCGGGCATTTACGGGAAAATATTTCCGGGCAGAGAAGACGGTCCGGAAAGATGCGTCGTACGGGATTTCCGGCACGGTCTGCTTTTTTGACGGAAAGGTATCCGGAATCGTGGAAAATCACACGGACTATGATATGAAGGATGTGTTTCTGTTTTTCCGGAATCACCTGATTTATCTGGAAGATTTTCCGGCAGGGAGCAGAAAGAATCTGGAGGAGGAGACCCTGTATTCCTTCGCTTCCGGCTATGGATATGATATCCTTTCCTCCTGTCTGGGGCTGTCAGACGGCTACTCCAGAACGATTACGGAGGAAACCGTGAAAACATCCTGGAGAAATCGTCTTCTGAATGACTGTCTTCTGGAGGGCTACAGCAGACAGGGGGAGATCTGTCGGTTTGCAGGCTTTACGGAAGATACGGATATGGATCTTATGGAGGACAGCGCCTACAAGATGTATGGGCAGACCATGGTAAGTGCGGATATGAAGCTGTCCTTCCGGGAGGAGATCAACGGAGATGTCTGGGAGTATGCTCCGTTTGTGACAAGCACAGCGGAGGTCATATCCGGGAATTATGACCTGTACAGCAACGTGTATTACAGCAGGGAAGCGGTGCTGATGTATACGCTTCCCGGGGATCTGACGCAGATGATGCTTTCTTTCGGGGAGGAGGACTATTATGATACAGAGTATTACTGTTCCTTTGGCGGAACTATGGAGCTGTATAATTTTGTGAGCGGAGGTTATGAGCAGGTGCGCATGAACGAAGAGGTCGGATGGGATCGTCTGAAAGACTGTATTTCGGGAAGCGGGCAGCTGATGGTTCGCTATCAGAGAGTAACAGACCCGCAGGATAAGAGCGAAAAGCTTCCTGTGCTTATTGTAAAGGGGAGGAACATCCATGCTGAAAATTAAAGGACTATGCAAAAAATACGGGAACTTCACAGCGCTGGACAATCTGGACCTGGCAATCGGCAGAGGAGAAATTTTCGGATTTGTGGGACCCAACGGAGCGGGAAAGACAACAACGTTAAAAATCCTGGCCGGTCTTCTGAAGGCAGATGCGGGGGAAGTATATATTGATGATATCCGCCTGTTTGAGGACTACGACCGGCTCAAGGAGCTGATCGGCTATATGCCGGATTTTTTCGGTGTTTATGATAATCTGAAGGTGATGGAATATCTGGAATTTTACGCCAGTGCTTACGGAATTGAGACAAAAAGAGCCCAGGAGCTTGGAAGAGAACTTTTGTCTGTTGTGCATCTGGATGGGAAAGAGGAGCATTATGTGGACGAGCTTTCCAGAGGAATGAAGCAAAGGCTGTGCCTGGCCCGGGCGCTGATCCATGACCCGCAGTTTCTGATCCTGGATGAGCCTGCCTCCGGCCTGGACCCCAGGAACCGGTTTGAATTTAAGGAGATTCTCCGGGATCTGAAGGAGGCAGGCAAGACGATCATTATAAGCTCCCATATTCTGATGGAGCTTGCGGAAATCTGCACCAGCATCGGAGTGATTGAGCACGGAAAAATGATTATGCAGGGAAGCATTGAAGACATCCTCTCTGCAGTTGATGCCTCCAATCCTCTGATTATCCGGGTATATGATCAGGTTCAGACGGCAATTCTCGTTCTGAAGGAAGAGGAACAGGTGAAAAATCTGACCATACAGGGAAACAGCCTGATGGTTACCTTTACCGGGAACCGGAAGGATGAGGCGATGCTGCTTCGCAGGCTGGTTGAAAGGGGCGTTCTTGTGCAGTCCTTCGCCCGGGAGCAGAGCAATCTGGAAGCGCTGTTCCTGAAAATTACGGAGGGCTCCGGGGAGGAAAATACATGAAACTGAATCCGGTATTTAAAAATGAAGTAAAGCTGGGAAGCAGAACGATGAAAAGCTCCTGGCTGGTATTCGGCTATAATCTGATTCTGATCATTGTCAGCATGTCCGTTCTCTATGGAATGATCGAACCTGCACATTATGGATACAGCGTGGATTTCTCCGGGATGGTAAGTCTCTATGTGGTGATGACCTATCTGGAATTTGCCATGATTCTTCTCATTATTCCCGCGATTACTGCAGGAAGCATTGCAGGAGAGAGGGAACGTCAGACGCTGGATATGCTGCTGGCCACAAAAATGAAGCCGTACAGCATTGTCCTCGGCAAGCTGGAATCCTCTCTGAGCTCGGTGCTGATGCTTGCGGTATCCAGTCTGCCGGTGCTGTCCATCGTATTTATTTACGGCGGTGTAGGGATACTGGAGCTCATAAAATTTGTAATCATTCTCTGTGTGTCGGCCGTGTTCATAGGAAGTATCGGAATTTTCTTCTCCGCATGGGCCAGACGCGTGACAACTGCTACGATTCTTTCCTATCTGACCCTGATCCTCTTTCTTGTCGGAACCTTTGCCATTGAAAAGGGAATTTACAGTATGGCGGAAATGAAGGTGATGGCGCTGTCCGGAGATGTTCAGGCGACGGTTGGGAATATGATATTTCTCCTTCTTCTGAATCCAGCGGTTACCTTTTATGGGCTGATCAGTGCGCAGGTCGGGAGCAGCTATGCAGTGGCGGAGCTGTGTGCATCCTTTGGCGTGACGGCAGAAGGAGGAATTTTTGAATGGTGGGTGCTGCTTAGCATGGCACTTCAGCTGCTGTTCTCCATTGTGTTTCTGTATCTTGCCGGACGGAGAATCAATCCGCTGAAATAATTATTTAAAAGGCAGTTCCGTAAAAGGAGCTGCCTTTTTCTAAGATAAAATTTTCTTAAAGTTGTTTATCAGGAAGCACTTTTTTTGGAAGCAGTGCTTCTTCTGTGAAGTATGGTTACTGCCAGAAGCAGACAGAGGATTCCGGAAGCCAGGGTAAGGAAGACACTGCCGCCGGTGAAGCCGGAAACAAGGTATCCGATGAAACAGCATACAGCCACGACGCAGGCATAGGGAAGCTGTGTGGAGACATGCTCAATATGCTGACATCCGGCTCCGGTGGAGGAGAGGATGGTGGTATCCGAGATCGGAGAACAGTGATCTCCGAACACGCTTCCTGCCAGAGTTGCGGACAGGGATACGATCATAAGCTCCGGGGCAATGGCGGAACATACCGGAATAATGATCGGGATCAGGATTCCGAAGGTTCCCCAGGCAGTTCCCATGGAGAACGAGAGGAATGCAGCCACAGCGAAAATCAGTGCCGGAATGACAGCAGCCGGAATACTGGAGCTCTGAACCACATTTTTTACGAATTCACCGGTCATCAAAAGATCCCGGCATACACCGCTGATCGTCCAGGCCAGAATAAGGATCAGGTACGCAGGAACCATGTTCTTGACACCCATTTCGATACCGGACATAAAGTCATGGAAGGAAACGAGGCGGCGGGGGATGAACAGAAGGAATGCCACAATCAGGGCACCGAAGCCGCCAAGCACAAGCGCATCGGAGGCGCTGCAGTTGCCGAATGCTGCCATAATGCTGTGATATGCGGGATCGTCTCCCCAGAAGCCACCGTTCTCCAGCATTGCCAGAATGGAAAAGATGATAAGGGCGATCACCGGAATCAGCATATCAAATACACGGCCCCGCTCGGAAATATGGAAGGAATCCTCCACGTTCACATCATAATCTCCCAGGTCTCCGTTCTGGGCGGCCAGCTCTCTGGCTTCCATGGGACCGAAATCCAGGTCCTTTACACAGAGAATAATAACCATGAGGATGGACAAAATAGCGTAAAGATTATACGGGATCGTAGCGACAAATGCGGCGATATCACTCTTGAACGCACCTGTGGCTGCCACATTGGAGCCAACAGCGGCGGCCCAGCTGGATACCGGTGCGATAATGCAGACCGGAGCTGCGGTGGCATCAATGATATAGGCCAGCTTTGCTCTGGAAACTTTATGCTTGTCTGTCAGAGGCTTCATAACCGTTCCAACGGTCAGACAATTGAAATAGTCGTCAATAAAGATAAGTACACCGAGAACTGCAGTGGCAAGCTGTGCCATATGGCGGTTTTTTATTTTGGTGGATACCCACCGTCCGTAGGCACGGGAGCCTCCGGCCATGGTGACTACGACTACCAGTGCACCCAGAAGCCCAAGGAACAGAAGGATTTTCATATCGATACGGCCCACCATCAGATCGAAGGTGGTTTTGACTGTTCCCAGTACGGGATTGAGTCCGGCAGCCAGAGAATAGATCAGAGCTCCGGAGAGAATGCCTACGATCAGAGAAGAAATAACCTCCTTGGTGATCAGGGCAAGTGAAATGGCAAGCAGCGGCGGTACAAGCGACAGCCAGCCAACAAAGATCGGTTCCATAAATAAAATGCCTCCCTCAGAATTAAAATAAAATAATCACCGTTAATTAGTTGATTCTTTCTCATTTTAATAATATTCCCATATATAGTCAATAAAATCAGTGACGAAAAAGAAAGAAAAATAAGGAAAAAAGGAAATTACTTTACATAAACTTTACAATTCTTTTGTCTGTCCTTTACATGGATTTCATAATGTGGTGGAAAGGAGGATTTTGTTTATGGATAATTTGAAAATGCTGTTTATGTTTATCGGGGGACTTGGAATGTTCCTTTACGGCATGAATGTTATGGCAGACGGACTTCAGAAATCGGCGGGAAACCGCATGAAGGGACTTTTGCAGTTTCTGACGAATAACCGTCTGATGGGAGTTCTTGTCGGAGCGGGAATTACGGCCATCATTCAGAGCAGTTCAGCGACGACGGTTATGGTGGTTGGATTTGTTAATGCTGGGATTCTGAATCTGACTCAGGCAGTGGGCGTCATTATGGGAGCCAATATCGGTACGACGGTAACTGCATGGATCGTGTCCATGAGTGAGTGGGGAAGCATGCTCAAGCCGGACACCTTTGCGCCTCTTCTGCTCGGAATCGGTGCTTTTATCATGCTTTTCGCAAAAAGTGAGCGAAAGAAGGAAATTGCGGAAATTCTGATCGGCTTTGGAATCCTGTTTGTAGGGTTAAGCTTTATGTCTGATGCGATCAAGCCCTATCGGGATGCTCCGATCTTTGTTCAGGCATTTACGGTTCTTGGAAAGAATCCGCTGCTCGGCATTTTAGCCGGAGCCGTGGTGACCGGAATTATTCAGAGCTCCTCTGCGTCCGTCGGTATTCTGCAGACACTTGCCATGAATGGCGTGGTTACATGGAATTCCGCAGTTTTTATTACGCTGGGACAGAATATCGGTACCTGTGTGACGGCGCTCTTATCCAGTATCGGAGCGCAGAAGACTGCAAAACGGGCGGCAGTGATTCATCTGCTGTTCAATGTGATCGGAGCTGTGGCGTTCGGAATCGGAATGACCGTCTTTTTTGCTTTTCGCCCGGCATTTGGAGGATCTCAGATCAGCAGTGTTCAGATATCCATGTTTCATACCATTTTCAATGTGACCAATACCCTTCTTCTGTTCCCCTTTGCCAGAAAGCTTGTGAAGCTTTCCGAGCTGATTATCCGGGACACAAAGGAGAGCGAGGAAGAGCAGGAGATTGCGGATATCGAGCTTCCGCAGCTGGATGAGCGTATTCTGGAGACTCCGTCCTTTGCCATTGAAAATACGATCCATGAGATCCAGCGGATGAGCGAGCTGACGGTGAAGCATGTGGAAACTTCCATGGAAGCCGTTCTTACAGGAAATCACAGGAAGATTGATAAAGCAAGAAAAATTGAATCAACGGTCAATGAATTTGAACGGATCATTATGGAATACCTGGCTTTGCTGAACAAACAGTCTCTGACAGATGTTCAGAGTGCGGTGGTGGGTGATCTGATGTATACAGTGAAGGATGTAGAGCGGATCAGTGACCATTGTGACAATATTGTGGATCTGGCGCAGGAGCTGGCTGAGGAAAAAATGCAGTTTTCCATGGATGCCCGGGAGGGTCTGAAGGAGATTACACAGCTGTCCGTGGATGCCATTGAGAGCACCATCGAGGCCAGAAGGACAAAAAAGATGCAGGAGTGCCGGGAGTGCATCCAGAGGGTCGTTCAGCTGGAAAACGAGATCGATCATCTCAGGGACGAGCTGCGTCATCAGCATATGGAGCGCCTCAACAGGAATGAATGCTCTGCGGCAAAGGGAATCATCTATCTGGACATCCTCAGTAATATGGAGCGCATCTCCGATCATTCTTTGAACGTCGTTAATTATATTGCGGATGAGCTTTCCGCATAACCGGTAACTGTTTTGTTAAAAGTGAGTCAGGTTTCGGTTTTACACAGACTTTACAGAAAACAGATATTTTTTTAATAGTCCGGAGATATGATGTGCCCGTAATCGAAATGAATGAAACAACCAAATTCAGGAGGAGAATGAAAAATGAAGAAGAAATTGATTATTGGCATGATGGTCGCTGCCATGGCTGTTGGAATGACCGCCTGCGGAAGCAAGGAGGAGGCTCCGGCAACTACAGCACCGGCAGAGGAGACAAAGGAGGATACAGCAGCTGAGGCAGAGAAGACAGACGAGAGCAAGGATGCGGCATCCGCATTATCCGGAACGATTGTGATCACAGGATCTACTTCCGTTGAGAAGATTCTCAATGACATGAAGGATGAGTTCACTGCTCAGAATCCGAATGTTACGATTGAGTATACAGGAAGCGGTTCTTCTGCAGGTATCAAGGATACCAAGGCAAAGACAAACAACATCGGTGCTTCTTCCAGAGATATCAAGGAGGAGGAGATGGAGGACGGCCTTCAGATCGAGACCTTTGCCTATGACGGAATCGCAGTAATCGTAAATCCGGCAAATGAAGCTGTTGCAAATCTTACAACGGAACAGCTGACCGATATCTACAGCGGTAAGATCACCAACTGGAGCGAGGTTGGCGGAGATGACGCTGAGATCTTTGTGGTATCCAGAGAAGAGAGCTCCGGAACAAGAAGCGCTTTCGAGGAGCTGATCAAGCTTGAGGATGCAGGCGGACTGACCGGAAATGCATCTGTATCTGAAGGAAATGGCCCGGTACAGGCAGCTGTAGCAGAGAATGAAAATGCGATCGGATATGTATCCTTCTCTTTCATCGACGACACAGTTAAGGCACTTACCGTAAATGATGTGGAGCCCACTGCAGAGCTTGCAAAATCCGGTGAGTATCCGTTATCCAGACCGTTCAATTTCGTATACTTCGAAGACAACGCAACTGACGCAGGACTTGCATTCCTGAAATTCGCACTCAGCGAGGAAGGTCAGGCATGTGTAGAGAACCACGGAGGAATTCGGATCGACTAATCCATATCAGAAATAACGGCAGCCGGGTGAACAACTGGTTCATCCGGCCGTTGTTGTACCAGGAGAGCATTGTCAAATACTTCGAAGGTGACGTGAGAATATGAAAAGAGGAAGAGCGTTTGAAAAAATAGTTGAAACATTTTTCCTGTTATGTGCACTGGTGGGTGTGGTTTCTGTTATGGCAATCATACTCTTTGTGTTTTATAAGGGGCTGCACCCGTTTTTCGGAGAAGACCCGTACAGCTTTACAGCGTTTATAACAGGAACCAGATGGGCGCCGGGCGAAAATGTATACGGCATCTTTTACATGATTGTGGCGTCCGTGCTGTCTACATTCGGTGCAATTCTGATCGGTGTTCCGGTGGGGCTGATGACTGCGGTATTTATCGCAGAGCTGGCACCGGACAGACTGGTAAAGATCATTAAGCCGGCAGTGGAGCTTCTGGCAGGCATCCCATCGGTGCTGTACGGAGCCTTCGGCCTTGGAGTCATCGTACCGATAATCAAAAAAATATCCCCCATGGTTCAGGGACAGTCCATGCTGGCTGTGATCCTGGTGCTTACCATTATGATCCTGCCGACGATCGTGCAGCTGTCGGAAACCTCGCTCCGGGCAGTACCGAAATCTTACCGGGAAGCATCCTATGGACTGGGCGGTTCCAAGATTCAGACGATTTTTAAGGTGACGATCCCCGCAGCCAAATCCGGAATTCTTTCGGCAGCTGTGCTGGGTATCGGAAGAGCCATCGGAGAGACGATGGCAGTAATGATGATTGCGGGAAACCCGACCTCCGGACTTCCAAAGAGCATCTGGTCCATGGTCCGCCCGCTGACAACGAATATTGCAATGGAAATGAGCTACGCCTCCGGAAGACAGGCAGAAATGCTTTTTGCAACCGGTGTTGTACTGTTCATTTTCATTATGATCGTAAATACAACTCTGATCATGCTGACACACAAGGCAGGTGAAACGAAATAATGAGCAGAAAACAAAAAGATGCCCTGTTAAAGGGCGTGATCTATGGCTGTGCGGGATTTACAGTGGTGATTCTGGCAGTCATCATCGGGTTCATAGTGATCAAAGGGCTCCCGGGCATTACGCCGGAGTTTCTTACCCACCAGTACGAAGACAAGACCACCTATGTGACCACCGGGGCTTATGTGGAAATGCAGGAGGGGTCAGATGAAAACTATGTGGGAAACATGGGGATTACCCTGGGACTGAAGGACGGCAAAGTGGTGATTGATGCCATAGATAAATATTCTCCGTTGAAGCATGCTGTGGACGGGACAGGAGAAGAGTATGAGGTAAAAAAGGGCGATCAGATCACCAAATTTCAGGACTATGATATCGACGGCAGCTATAAGGAAAACGTTTCCGGCGGGAAGCTGACAGAAGAAGAATTCCTGGCGGAAGTAAGAAGCACAATGGAAGCGGCGGAAGGAACCTCCTTTAAGGTCAAGGTGGTACGCCCCGGCGGAGGAATCGTTCCGATGGCCGTGACGACCGTCTATATGATCGTGCTGTCCATCCTGATTGCTGCGCCCATCGGTATTCTGGCTGCGGTTTATCTCATCGAATATGCAAAGCCAGGAAAGCTGATGACTCTGATTCAGTTTGCCATTGAGAATCTGGCGGGAATTCCGTCCATCATCTATGGTCTGTTCGGCTCTGTATTTTTTGTATCCACCCTGAAATTCGGGTATTCCATTCTGGCAGGTGCCATGACCGTGAGTATCATTCTGCTTCCGACGATCATTACTACCACAGAGGAGGCTCTGAAGGCGATCCCCAGAGGGTATCGGGAATCCTCCCTTGGCCTTGGAGCAACGAAGCTTCAGACCATTTCCCGGGTGGTGCTTCCCAATGCGGTTCCGGGCATTCTGGTGGCAGTGCTTCTGAGCATCGGACGTGTGGTAGGAGAATCGGCTGCACTTTTGCTGACGGCAGGAACCGTGGCACAGATACCGAAGGCGCTGATCGGAAATTCCGCCAGCGGTGCAACACTGACGATCAAGGCATACACACTGATGAAGGAAGAAAATGACCTGACGACGGCCTGCGCAATTGGAATCATCCTGCTGCTTATCATCATTCTGATCAATGCAGCTTCCAAATGGGTGACCAAACGGCTGTTGGAGCGTCAGGGAAAATAGATGGCGGATGATACGGATAAAAAGGAGCTTGAGTTATGGATAAAGAAAACAATGTTAAATTTTCTGTGAAGGATCTGAGCCTGTATTACGGAGATTTCAAGGCACTCAAAGGAATTAATATGGATATTCATGAACATGAGATCACCGCGTTTATCGGTCCTTCCGGATGTGGAAAGTCCACCTTTCTGAAGACCATCAACCGGATGAATGATCTGGTGGAGGGTGTAAGGATTGAAGGAAATATTTATATGGACGGCGTGGATATCTATAAGGACATCGATGTGATCGATTTGAGACGGCGGGTTGGAATGGTGTTCCAGCAGCCGAACCCCTTTCCGATGACGATTTATGACAATGTGGCCTATGGACCGAGAATTCACGGAATCAAAAAGAAATCCCAGCTGGACGATATTGTGGAGAAAAGCTTACGGCAGGCGGCGATCTGGGATGAGGTCAAGGACCGGCTGAAGAAAAATGCATTGGGGGTATCCGGCGGGCAGCAGCAGAGAATCTGCATAGCCAGAGCGCTTGCGGTGGAACCCGAGGTGATCCTGATGGATGAGCCAACCTCTGCGCTGGATCCCATCTCCACATTAAAGATCGAGGATCTGGCGGTGGAGCTGAAAGAAAAATATACGATTATCATTGTCACCCACAATATGCAGCAGGCAAGCCGTATATCCGATAAAACGGCGTTTTTCCTTGTGGGAGATGTGATCGAATACGGTGATACGAGACAGATTTTCAATAATCCGAAGGAAAAGAAAACAGAGGATTATATTACCGGCCGGTTTGGCTGATGAGGGAGGTAAGGATTATGACAAGGCAGGCATATATGGAAGAACTGGATAAACTGTATGCAGAGGTAATCCGCATGGGAACGGTTATCGAGGAATCTCTGGATGACGTGGAAAATGCTCTTTACAAAATGGATCGGAAGCTGGCCGAGAAGATTATAAAGGCCGATGATGTGGTGGATAAAATGGAGCATGACGTGGAGCGAAGCTGTATCGATATGATCGCAAAGCAGCAGCCGGTTGCCACGGATCTGAGGAGAGTAACCTCCATCATGCGCATCATCTCCGACCTGGAGCGGATTGCCGATCACTGCAGCGATATTTCGGAATACATCATTATGCTTTCGGAGGAAAAGGAAATCCCCATGCCGGAATATGTTCCGGAAATGATCGAATGCACGAAAAAAATGATACGGGAAACCGTGGATGCCTTTGTCAGTGATGATAAAGAAGAGGCAGAGAAGGTAATTGCTGCGGATGATGAGGTGGATGACTATTTCGTGAGCATCCGGGATGAGATGGCGATCGCCATGAAGCATAATCCGGAGCGTATCAAACAGTATATTGACTATTTGATGATTATAAAGTATCTTGAACGTATGGCGGATCATTCCACCAATATTGCAGGATGGATTACCTTCATTGTAACCGGTGAGCTGGATAATCTGAAATAGTCAGAGGTCGAGGGAAGAAACAGAATGAAGAAGAGACTGTTGTTTACTTATATGGCGATTGTTTTCATTACGCTGCTGGCGTCCCAGATGTCTTTCTGGACCAATGGGCAGCGTTTTCTTCAAGAGCAGAGTAAGGAGCAGTATCTGAATCAGGCAGAGCTCATCCGGGATATCTTCGAGGAAAAGAGTCTCTCTTCAGACAGGGATTTTGATTCCTTTGCAAAAACCTATGCGAAAAAGCAGGGCGTGCGGATCACCATCATTGATATGGATGGGCGGGTGGTAGCCGAATCGGAAGAGGATGCCGATAAAATGGAGAATCATAAGGACAGGGAAGAGGTTCAGGAGGCTATGGCGGGGGAGAATGCCAGCGTGATCCGCCGTTCCCATACGCTGGGCATCGATTACTGCTACTGTGCCGTTCCGGTACGGACAGAAAGCTTTGAAGGGGTGATCCGGGTATCCGTGCCCATGCAGGAGCTGGAAAATCTGAAGCTGGAATATACCCGTTCTACGCTGTTTATCCTGATCATCGGCATTCTTCTTATTTCCTGTCTGGTAATGGCATTTACCAGATTTATTGTAAATCCCATTGACGAGGTGGCAGAGGCCGCCCAAAAGATTGCCGAAGGAAACTACGGCGTGCGCATTCATCCGGCGGAGCGCAGTCCCATCGGCCAGCTTGCCGATTCTTTCAACCGAATGTCAGAACAGCTGGAGCATTCCGTAAAGGATCTTACGGACCGCAACAATGAACTGGAAGCGATCCTTCGGAGTATGAGCAGCGGGGTACTGGCCATTAACGGAAAGGACGAGATTTTATTCTATAATGATGCTTTCCTGAAGTTTATCGGGAGAAGAGGAGAGTTCCTCGGAGAATCCATTTATCATCTGGTGCGAAGCACACTCATTTTTGATGCGATCGATAAGGTGAGAGATACCAGAGAGATGTTCTGCGAGGAAGGCCAGATGCAGGCTACAGGAAATCTGTATATCCGCGTTACGGGAACGGTGCTGAATCAGGACCGGATGCAGTCAAGGAGTGTGCTTCTCATTATCGAAGATATTACTGAGGTAAAAAAGCTGGAAAATATGCGGTCGGATTTTGTGTCTAATGTTACCCATGAACTGAAGACTCCGCTTACCTCCATCCGGGGCTTTGTGGAGACGCTGAAGCAGGGAGCAATCCGAAATGAGGAATATGCCCGGAAATTTCTGGATATTATTGATATCGAGGCGGAACGGCTGTATACCCTGATTCAGGATATCCTGCTTCTTGCGGAAATTGAGGCGGGCAATGATTATAATATTGAGGAATGTGATGTGAACAGCATCGTATCCGAGAGCCTCGAGCTGCTTCGCCGGAAGACGCAGGAGAAGAAGCTGGCGCTGATCTTTGAGCCGGAGCCATATGTGAAGCCTTTTTCCTGCAATCCGGACCGGATGAAGCAGCTGCTGATCAATCTCGTGGATAATGCAGTCAAAAATACGGAAAAAGGCAGCGTGACTGTCCGGTGCAGGTGCATCAATAACCATCTGATGATCTCTGTGAAGGATACCGGCATCGGTATTCCAAAGGAGCATCTGAGCAGGATTTTTGAACGGTTTTACCGGGTGGATAAGGGGCGTTCCAGGAAAATGGGAGGAACGGGGCTCGGACTTTCCATTGTAAAGCACATTGTGGAAATGTATAATGGAGATATCTTTATAGACAGTGAAGTGAATGAGGGGACTGAATTTATCATAAAGCTTCCCTATGCAAGAGAACAGGAGCATAAGACATGAAAAAGGTAATATTGACTGTGGATGATGAGGAGCACATCCTGGAGCTGATCGGATATAATCTGGAGATCAACGGTTACGATGTGCTGAAGGCCGATTCCGGGGAGGCGGCACTGAAGCTGCTTCAGAGTGAACATGTGGATCTGGTGCTTCTTGACCGTATGCTTCCGGGGATAGACGGAATTGAGGTCTTAAAGGAGATCCGCACGGATAAGAACCTGAAGAATCTTCCGGTGATCCTCCTTACGGCCAAGACAGAGGAATTCGATAAGGTAGTGGGACTGGAGATCGGTGCGGATGATTATATAGGTAAGCCTTTCGGAATCCATGAGCTGATTGCGAGAATCAAAGCGGTTCTTCGACGGGCCGGAGAAGGGGAAGAGGAGGAAGAGGCGCAGGAGGAAATCCTGGAGCTGGATAATCTTGTGATTAATTACACGACCCGTGTAGTCACGATGGATGGCCGTGAGGTGGAGCTTTCCCTGAAGGAGTTTGAGCTTCTCTATCTTCTGGCGGGTAACCGGAACAGGGTATTTTCCAGAGATACGCTGCTGGAAAAAATATGGGGTTATGATTATATGGGGGAGACGCGTACCATCGATGTCCATATCCGTAATCTGAGAAAAAAGATCGAGAG
>JALERW010000004.1 GCA_022763925.1 Lachnospiraceae bacterium | reverse complement strand
ACAGCCCACCTGTCCGATCGTGGAATACGCCATCCGCTCCGCCAGAACATCGGTCTTGAATGCCAGCACCGCACCGATAAAAATACTCAGCAGAGCAAGCACCATCCAGATATATTGTACCCAGGTTTCCTTTAATATTTCCGTTCCGATCACGTTTCCGATGAGGCGGATCATGGCAATGACTCCGATCTTCGTCATAATGGCCGAAATCGCAATCGTACCCGGCAGCGGCGCTGCCCCGGCTGCCACCTTATGCCAGCCGTGGAACGGGAACAGACAGGCTTTGACTCCGAAGCCAAGAAGCAGCAGGAACGCCATAAACAGGAACATGCCCTGATGGCCTGCTGCGGCCTCCATATCCAGGCTCCCGCCCGCAACAAACTCTTTCGATGTCACAAATTTCATTACATAATGTCCGCCGATCTGTATCCCAATCAGACCCATCAGAAAATATGCCGCGTAATACATGGCCGCATGAACCGCTTCCTCAGTCTGACGGTGAATAATCAGCGGAATGCAGGTAAACGAAGCCAGTATGTAAAACAGCTTCATTGTGGAATATCCGCCGGCATAGGCGATTCCGGTCAGCAGCCCGCCAGTCAGCAGATAAAACGAAAAGAACTGCACCTGATTCTCTTCCTTTGACATGTATTCAAAGGCAAAAAAACCGTTCAGAATCCAGGCAACACTTACAAGCGCGGAGAACACCTTTGCCAGGCCGTCCAGCCTCAGCACAAAAAGGAAGCTCCCCAGCTTCGCCTGAAACGTACAGTCCCCCTGATAAAAAAACAACATCGCCACAACAATCAGAGAGAACGCCAGCACTGCCCCCACATAACAGTCTCTGACCTTCCGTTCCTTCATTTTGGTGATGTTCAGCATAGCAATCCCCGCCGCTACCGGGACAAAGACCGGGAGCAGCAAAACAGAACCTGACATAATACCCCTCCTGTCATCCGTATCCACATGCTCCCAAAACAAAACCGGGAGCCTGCATGTAATATATGCAGCTCCCGAAAGCCTTCTCTCCTCCGGTCATGCACAGTGCAGATCCCCTCTGGTCTTCTCTATATTCCGTGCACGTATCCGGACACACCTTTTATGTGTATTATATCTAATTTTCTGACAGATAACAACAAACCTCTGCCTGTTTTTTCCATGACTGAAATTCATGAATCATCGGAATTTTTTTCTCATTCTCCGTTTCAGATTTTGGAGAGAGCTGCCTCATCTCCCACCAGAATCACATCATTATGCATCTGTAGAATCGAAGCCGGAACCTCCGGAGTCACAGGTCCGAAAAAGGCCCTCCGGACAATGTCCGCCTTGTCCTCTCCACTGACCACCACAAGAATCTTTCTCGCCTGCATGATCGTCTTGATTCCCATGGTATAGGCCTGCCTGGGCACTTCATCCGCAGAGGCGAAAAAGCGCTTGTTCGCCTCAATCGTGCTCTCCGTCAGATCCACACAGTGTGTCTCCTTCTCGAAGGCATTGTTCGGCTCATTAAATCCGATGTGTCCGTTATGCCCCAGTCCCAGAAGCTGCAGATCCACACCGCCCACATCGTGAATGATCTGATTGTATCGGGCACATTCCGCCGCACTGTCCATATTCATGCCGTCCGGAAGATACGTGCGGTTCATATCAATATTTACATGACGGAACAGATGCTCATTCATGAAATAATAATAGCTCTGGTCATTCTCCCTTGGCAGTCCCTTATATTCGTCCAGATTCACACTCGTCACTTCGGAAAAATCCAGATCTCCCTTGCGGTACCACTCCACCAGCTGCTCATAGGTACCAATGGGTGTGGAACCGGTGGCCAGTCCCAGAACACAGTTGGGCTTCATAATCACCTGAGCAGAAATAATATTGGCAGCCTTTCTGCTCATATCCCTGTAATCCCTTGCCTTGTAAATTTTCATTCTTTCTCCCCTTTTCCCAAGAAACCTACAGGCAGGAACAGATTCCGTTCGGAAATCTGCACCTGCCTGTATGTATGTTTCTCCTATAAATTCTCTTTGAAGAATTTCTCCAGAGCCTCTGCAGCTGCGTCCTCATCCGGTCCCTCGATCGTAAGAGTAGCGGTATCTCCCTTCTTAATGGCAAGTCCCATCAGTCCGAGAATTCTCTTTGCATCTGCTTCCTTCGTTCCGTTGCTGATCTTTATGCTGGATTTGAAGCCTGCTGCTGCCTTCACGAGAAGTCCTGCCGGTCTCGCATGAATTCCAAGTTCATCCGTAATTACATAGCTGATCTGTTTCATAATAAATGCCCTCTTTTCTCAATTGATTTGCGGTCCCTGCCGCATCCTGTTCGTCACCGGATCCCGGTATGCTTACATTATACCCTGAAAAGAGGATTTTCTCCATATGTATTTCGAAAAAAGCAACAAATTCTATGAAAAATACAAATGCAGGCTACTGACCAAGATAGGCTTTCCGCACCCGGTCATCCTTAAGAAGCTCCTTTGCATCTCCCCAAATGGTGATATCACCCGTTTCCAGCACATAGGCCCGGTCAGCAATGGAGAGCGCCATCTTCGCATTCTGCTCCACCAGAAGCACGGTAATTCCCTGGCGGTGCACCTCCTGAATGATTTTGAAAATCTCCTTTACCAGAAGCGGCGAAAGTCCCATGGAAGGCTCATCCATCAGAAGAATCTTCGGGCTGCTCATCAGCGCACGGCCAACGGCAAGCATCTGCTGTTCTCCTCCACTCAGGGTCCCCGCCAGCTGTTTTCTGCGTTCCCTAAGCCGCGGAAAACGCTCAAATACCTCTTTCATTTTTTCCTGGATTTCATCCCGGTTGTTTTTGATGTAGGCCCCCATCTCCAGATTTTCCGCCACCGTCATGGCCGGAAAAATATGACGTCCCTCCGGAACATGAGCCATACCCAAAGTAATGATATCACAGGGCCGGGTTTTCAGAAGATCATGTCCGTCATATTCTATGGTTCCCGAAGAAGCCTTTTTCAATCCCGTGATCGTATGGAGAATCGTGGTCTTGCCTGCGCCGTTGGCACCGATCAGAGACACGATCTCCCCGTCCTCCACCGTAAGACTGATGCCGTGTATTGCATGAATTGCTCCATAAGATACATGGAGATCCCTGATGGTCAGCATATCTCTTCCCCCTCCTCGTCTTCTTTCCCCAGGTATGCTTCAATCACCCTCGGGTTATTGGCAATTTCCTCCGGAGTTCCCGAGGCAATCGTCACGCCGTAATCAATGACCTGGATCCGCTCACAGATCTTCATGACGAGACTCATATCATGCTCGATCAGAAGCACGGAAATCTGGAACTGATTTCGTATGACATTGATAATATCCAGAAGCTCTGCCGTTTCCGTCGGATTCATGCCTGCTGCGGGCTCATCCAGCAGAAGCACCTTCATTCCGGTAGCCAGCGCCCGGGCGATTTCCAGACGGCGCTGCTGCCCATAGGGGAGATTTTCGGCAATATAATCCGCCTTGTCTTCCAGATGTACGACTGCAAGAAGCTCCCTGGCCTTCCGGTCAATCTCCTCTTCCTCCCTGAAATAGGAGGGCAGACGGAAAAAGGATGCCAGAAGGCCGTAATGCATATGCATGTTCATGGCAGCCTTCACATTCTCCACCACCGTCATTTTTTTGAACAGCCGAATATTCTGGAACGTTCGTGCAATTCCCGCTTCCACCACCTGATGCGTCTTTTTCCCGTTCATACGCTCTCCGTTCAGGTAAAAACTTCCTTCCGTCGGCTGATATACTCCGGTAAGCATGTTGAATACCGTTGTCTTGCCGGCTCCGTTGGGGCCGATCAGCCCCACCAGTTCACTCTTTCCGATCTTAAGGCAGAAATTATCCACAGCCTTCAGGCCTCCGAAGGTAATTCCCAGGTTTCTGGCCTCCAGTACCAGTTCCTTATTTTCACTCTTCATGGACGTTCCCTCCCGTACTCTTTTTCTTTGCGGACAGCTCCCCGTTTTTCAGCTTTCTCAATGCTCTGGTCAGAGAGAATTCATACGTACCAAAAATTCCGCCCGGCTTAAAGATCATGACAATGACCAGAACCACCGAATAGGCCAGCATACGGTACGTGGAAAACTGACGCATCAGCTCCGGCAGCGCGGAAAGGAAGGCAGCTCCGATGATAGAGCCGGTAAGGGAGCCTGTTCCTCCGATAATGACCTCTGTCAGAAATTCCGCAGAATACATGAAATTAAAGTTTGTAGGTATCATCGCCGTCATAAAATGAGCATACATCGCTCCTCCGATCCCAGCAAAAAAAGCGGAGATCGTAAAAGTCAGCACCTTGTAGTAGGTGACATTGATCCCGCTGGCCGCAGCGGCAATATAATCCTCCCGGATAGCAACCACCGTACGGCCGTATCTGGATCGCACATACATATACATCAGTGTCACACAGATCACCGTGGCCCAGAAGCACCAGTAAAAGTTGGAAAGCTTGGCAATACCACTTAAGGTCATGCCGCCTCCGGTGATCTCAAAGTTACAGAACGCCACCCGGATAATTTCCGCAAAGGCTACGGTTACGATACAAAGATAATCCCCCCGAAGACGAAGCGCGGGAATTCCCACCGCCACTCCGGTAACCGCTGCAGCAAGTCCTCCCACCAGCAGTGCAATTATAAAAAGCAGCACCGGCGGAAGACCGTAATTCCCGAGAAATCCGGTAACAATGGAGGATGCGTAGGCGCCCACAGACATAAAGCCCGCATGTCCCAGAGAGAATTCCCCCATAAAACCGGTCAGCAGATTCAGTGACGTTACCATAACGATCGTATAACAGGCAGTGGTACAGATTCCCTTGATATAAGAGGTTCTGGAGCCGAGCGCGCCTGATTCAAATAAAAGGACAAACAGCACAAACATCACACAGATGCCGGCCAGATTTATCAGATATGAAATTCTTTTATCCTTCGACATTTTCCTACCTCCTGTCCGATATGCTCCGGACTTCCTTTATACTTTTTCACCTGTGTTCCTGCCCAGAATACCGGAAGGCTTTACAAGCAGCACTACGATCAGCAGCCCGTAGGTAATGGCCTCATACCAGCCGGGCGCAATATATACCTTGACAAAAATCTCAATAACTCCTACCAGAATTCCGCCAAGCATTGCTCCCGGAATAATACCGATCCCGCCCAGAACGGCTGCAATGAAGGCTTTCAGTCCCATCATGGAGCCCATATCGGTCGTACATCTTGGATAGGTAGAACAGTACATCAGCGCTGCAACTGCCGCCAGGCCGGAGCCGATGGCGAAGGTAGTGGTAATGATCCGGTTAACATCAATTCCCATCAGGGTGGAGGCCTGCTTATCCTGAGGAACCGCACGCATGGCCTTGCCCAGCTTGGTTTTCTTGACAAAGAGCTGCAGTCCCACCATGATCACAAGGCCGATGCCGATGGTCAGAAGGTACTTGCACTGAAGCTTTGCCCCGAAAATCTCCACCATCGGAAGATTAAAAACTGCCTGTACGGATTTCGGATTTGCTCCGAACAGTACCATTGCCAGATTCTCTAAAAAAAGGCTCATAGCCAGTGCGGTAATCAGTGCCGACATGGAGCCGGCTCCGCGCACCGGGCGATAGGCCACAACTTCCACAATTACTCCGACTGCCACGCAGACCACAATGGCAGCAAGGACTGCCAGCCACGCCGGCATTCCGTAGCTTACCATCAGCGGAATCGTGTAAAACAGGGTATAGGCGCCCACCATAATAAAATCGCCGTGGGCAAAATTAATCATTCGGATAATTCCGTAGACCATTGTATAGCCCAGCGCGATCAGCGCATAGATTGCCCCCTGATTCAGTCCGTTAATCAAGCTCTGTATGAATAATGACACGTCGGTCACCGTCCTTTCTTCATCCCCCAGTGTGTTTTCCTCTGATAACACTGCGACACAGGAGCCAAATCCTGTGCCGCATCTGTTTTTTCTGATCGGTTTTCGATGTTCTTTCAGCGTTCTTTTAAGGCTGCAGCGTTGTGAACCATTTTACCTGTCCGTTCTCATAAGTATTGATCGCCACTGCCTTTTCGGGGTCTCCGTTTTCATCCAGGGTGAAGGTTCCGCCCACACCGGTGAAGGTCATGCCGGTCATTCCCTTCACAAGAGAAGCCGTATCGGTTCCGCCGCCGTTTTCAGCCGCCTGCACCAGCATATAGATGGCATCATAATAAAGAGATGCACAGGCATTCAGTGTGTCCGTTCCGTACTTCTCGGTATATTTGCTTACAAAATTCTGTACTTCCGGAGCCGTATCCTCAGAGGAATAGTGGTTGGTAAAGTAGCAGTTGTCAAAATAGGTCTCGATGCCTGTGGTATCCGAACCATCCCAGCCGTCACCGCCCATGATAATACCGTCAAAGCCTGCGTCTCTTACCTGCTGAACGAGAAGAGGAACGGTATCCAGAAAGCAGGGATAGAACAGGAAATCTGCTCCGGATGCCGCTGCCTGAGAAGCCTGTGCCGTGAAATCGGTATCCTTTGTGGTGCACTCACCGGTGTATACAACTTCAATTCCGTTGTCTGCCGCATTTTCTACAAAGGCATCCTTCAGACCGTTGGAATAATCATCATCCTTTGCATAAATAATTGCCGCCTTGGTTGCTCCCTGCTCTGCTGCAAATTTTGCGGCCATCTTGCCCTGGTAAGGATCGATGAAGCAGTTACGGAAAATCGTGGGTCCGATGAGAGTTACCTTATAGTTGGTAGCACCGGTTGCGAGAAGAAGCATATCCTGTTCTGCTGCCAGCTCTGCCATAGGAAGCGTCACAGAAGAAAAGAATGCGCCCACCACTGCATCCGGCTCTTCGGGCTCCAGACTGTTATACGCATTGACTGCCTGTTTGGAATCGGAAGCATCGTCCACGACCTTTCCCCCGTTGACAATCTCCACATGAATTCCATCCTTCGCGTTGATCTCTTCCACCGCCATGTCAATTGCGTTCTGAGCGCCTTCTCCGTATACGGCCTTTCCTCCGGTCATGGAGCAGATGACACCAACCCGGATGGTATCCGTTGCCTCTCCTTCCTCTACGGGAGCAGCTGCCTCCTCTGACGGTTTGGAATCATCTGCTGCCGCTTCTTCGGATGCTCCGCTGCAGCCTGCCAGCATGCCGACTGCCAGCACTGCACTTAAAATCACACTCAGCCATTTCTTTTTCATAATACTCCTCCTTGTAAATTCTGCTTTTTCCATGTAACAAAAAAAGAGCTTCAGCCCTTATCTGCATTTCCCGTTTCCGGGGAAGACAGATAATTGTTGAAACTCCTTTGTTCCGGATATCTGATTCATATTCCGTTCAGCGAATAACATTTCATTGATATTTGCGATTATATGCCATCAGTCATCCAAAATCAATAATTTTTTTCGTTTTTCTGAATTTCCCTTGATTTTCTTGTTTTTCTGTTGTTTGTGATCCTCTTTTCCTGTCTTTTTTACGAATTTCGTTATTTTTTCTGTAGAAGTTTATTTTTTCAGAAAATATACCTGTTTTTGTTGTTTTTCTCGGATTCTTCTTTTTTATCATTTCCTTCTTCTTTTATTCCATTTTCCTTCAAAAAAGGAGATGTAAAATAACTCCATAGTTGGAATTCGCCAGTTCCGGCAAATGTCGGTTCTGGCGATTCTTCCCATTCACTTCTTCATCTTCGGCTGGAAAAGCAAAGACGCCAGATAGCCAAACACCAACGCCGCACAGATACCGCCCGCGCTGGCCGAAAGCCCTCCTGTAAAAGCTCCCAGAAGTCCGTCCTTCTGAACACCCTCCATGACACCCTTCCAGAGCGTATTACCGAATCCGAGCAGCGGCACACTTGCCCCGGCACCGGCATATTCCGCAAAAGGCTGGTAAATATTCAGCGCCCCCAGAACTGCCCCGGTACACACAAGCAGCACCATGATCCTCCCCGGCATCATTTTGGTTTTCTCCATCAGGATCTGAACCAGCGCACAGATCAGACCTCCCACCCAGAATGCATTTACATAATCCATCATTTTCCTTCCTTTCCCATACATGACAGCGCTCTGCATGTCCTCTGCCAACACTGTCTTACGGTTAGCATATCCGGAAATTCTGTTTTTATGTAAATTCTTAAGGATTGTACTTTCCGTCCTTCTATGCCTCCTCCGACACACCTTCCGGCATGGTATTATAATGGATTTCCATACCCTGCTCCGGCATCGTCATATACCCGACTGTATAGTCCTGTGTCATGGTCATATAATCACTTTTATAATCCCCTGTCATGGTCATGTATCCGATGGAAGGCCCCTGCTCCGGCATCGTCATATAGGTAACTGCATGAAATGGCTGATCCGCCTTCGCAGCCTCTTTTGATGAAGCAGATGCAGAGGAAACGGGCGCATCCGCCGCTTTGCTTCTCTGGAAGCCGCTCTTTCGGCAGGCTTCCCTCTGTCCGGAAGCTGCCCTGGGCGAAGCCTCGGTATATGCGGATGCAAGACCGCGCATGCTTCCTCCCGGCGAACGGTCTGTATAATGGAGCACATAATTATCATCGTCGATCGTTACGTTACCGAAATACCCCATTTCCTGAAAATCACGGATCTCCCGGATCACCTGATACATGGTGCACTCCATCTCTCTGGCCATTTTCTTAATATCCGTGCACCGCTGTACCTCAAGATAATTCTTATAGAGAAGCAGATCGGCCTGATCCGCATCGGTTCCGTAAATATGCCGGTTCACCTTCTGCATGATGTCCTGGGCCTTCTCCTGAACCGGCACCGTCTTTCGTCCCAAAGCTTCCTTCTCTTTCTTTCGGCCCGGATGAAATACATCTCCAAAGCCTTTATCCGTTCTCGGCTGGTTCGGCTTTGCCGA
>JALERW010000002.1 GCA_022763925.1 Lachnospiraceae bacterium | reverse complement strand
CTCCCTATATCCCTCACTCATGAGGGACTTGTACACTTTGGCGCGAAACGCATGTCACGAAGTGACAATTTTCCATATGCGTTTCTGCGCATCCCCACGGAGTGTTTTTGTTTCATAGGAAATCCGAAGGAATTTCCTATGAAACAAAAAAAGCTTCCATCCCATATAACTACTTATATGGGACAAAAGCTTACACTTCTGCGATACCACCCAAATTGATATGCTCTTCACATATCCACTCTCCCTGCATACCATCATATGCACTTCTTTGATAACGGATGAAGTTCCCGTCAGCGCCTACTTTCCGAGGAGTTCGGGCTGCCCTCACAGGTCCATTCACTGCCATCCTCACTTATCGCCCTTCCACCTACCGGCGACTCTCTGGAAGTATTCCGACAGTTACTTCTCCTGTTCAACGGTTTATCATGTTAAAGCGGTTCTATTCCAATTTCAAATATTTGTCAATATTTTTTAAAAATTTTTTCTTCAGATCAGTCCGAACTCTTTCAGTCCTGCATAAATGCCGTGCTCGTTGATTGGCCGGGTTACATAATCTGCCGCTTCCTTTGCCGCCATCACACCATTTCCCATGGCGATTCCGACCCCTGCATATTTCAGCATGTCCAGGTCATTTTCACTGTCACCGAATGCATAGGTATCAAACCGTTCCACACCGATCCTGCTGCACATCCGCTCCATTCCGGTTCCTTTGTTGTAGCCTTTCGGGGCAAATTCTTTCCGGTCCTCGGAAAGATGCATGATATCGAAGTCCCGGGAAAGAAGCGAAAGCCCCTCCTTCGCCAGCACCGGATCCTCACAGAGAACGCAGAACTTATTCACATGCAGTTCATCGATCCTTAACCCGTCAAGCTCCCGCAGTCGTTCCGGAATCAGGTGTTCCATATTGATCATATAAGCATCCTGATGCTTCACCACATAATCCTCTCTGCAGTAATACAGATAGTTTTCTCCTTCCAGAACCGGCGTCATCCGGAAAGTTTCCATAATATCGAGGACTTCCTTCAGCTTCTCTTCCGGAATTTCATAATTTAAAAGCAGCCTTCCTTCATTTACAATATATGTCCCGCAGCCTGCCACGAGGCCGTCAAAGCCCATGGAAAGCAGCTCCCGGTCAAAAATGCTTGCCATTGTCCTTCCGGTACAGATAAACGCATAATGACCATTTTCCTTCAGCTTCCTTACTGCTTCCTTCGTGCTGTCACAGATTCCCGTACGAAAATCATACAGGGTACCGTCAATATCAAAAAAAACTGCTTTTTTTCTCATAGATGCTCCTCTAAGCTTTTCTCAAAAACAGGGGGCTGCCTTATCGAACACAGTCCCCCGCTTTCCGCCTTATGGTCTGCCTGATATACACAGGCAGTTATTTTTTCTGTTTCTTGATCTCTTCCAGCTCGTCAAAGATCACATCATTGATGACCTTGATATAGGTTCCCTTCATACCGGAGGATCTGGATTCAATCACACCTGCACTTTCAAACTTCCGCAGGGCATTGACAATGACGGATCTGGTAATCCCGACACGATCCGCGATCTTGCTTGCAACAAGGATCCCCTCTTTGCCGTCCAGCTCATCAAAAATATGGATGATTGCTTCCAGCTCCGAAAAGGAAAGCGTGCTGATCGCAGATTTCACGATCTGGATCTTCCGGTTCTCCTCCGCATTCTCCTCATTCACGGAACGCATCATTTCCAGTCCGACTACCGTTGTTCCGTATTCACTCAAAATGATATCATCAATCTCATACTGGTCTCCGCAT
Source organism: Lachnospiraceae bacterium (assembly GCA_022763925.1). GTDB lineage: Bacteria > Bacillota > Clostridia > Lachnospirales > Lachnospiraceae > JAGTTR01. Next base: position 38,675 of record JALERW010000002.1, on the reverse strand, counting down.
TTATACAGAAACAGTGTTCCCAGACGCTCACCGGCAATATCAATGGGTGTGATAATTGCCTGATATTTCTTGACCTCCGGGCCGAATCCAAGGGTCTCCAGATTCACATTTTCTTTTGTGGACAGTACTCCTAGGAGTCGTTCATTCAACAGCGGATCAATATATCCTCCCACCTTGTCGGAAATCAGTTCCGTAATCTCTTCCACACCCTCACATGCACTTACTCCGAGAATCTTTCCCTTCCTGCTGATGACAAGCACATTGGAATCGAGAATCTCGGTCAGCACATCACAGATATCGTTAAATACGACCTTGCTGGAATTATTGTTGTGCAGAAGCTTATTAATCTTCCTCGTCTTATCTAATAATTGTACGCTCATTTCACCCCTGTCCTTTCCCATTTCTCTCTGCTTCTGACTTTCGCCGTCTGAATTTGTGGTTATTTCGGAATTTTCGAATTTTTTATTCTTAATTTAGAGTTTAGCACACAATTAACGATTAGGCAAGATTGCTTTTTCCTATTATCAGACTATTTTTGTAAATTTTTTAAATTTTCTCCTGTTTTTTTCTTTATTCCTTATTTTCTTTCACCATCACATAGCCACAGCCTTCTCTGGAGCAGACGAGCTTATTTCCCTTTTCCAGAAGGATACTTCCGCACTGAGGGCATTTTTCCTTTGACGGCTTCTGCCAGGACATAAAATCGCATTCCGGAGCAGCCTCACAGCCGTAATATCTCCTGCCTTTTTTCGTTTTGCGGATTACGATTTCCTTTCCGCACTTTGGACAGGGAATACCTGTTTTCTCAAGATAAGGCTTTGTATTTCTGCAATCCGGGAAACCCGGGCAGGCGAGAAATTTTCCGTGAGGGCCGTACTTCACGACCATATTTCTGCCGCACTGCTCACAGATAACATCCGTTACCTCATCTTCGATCTTCACTTCCTTCAGTTCTTCCTTCGCCCTCTGTACTGACTCTTCCAGATCCGGATAGAAATTCTCCACTACCGTCTTCCAGGAGATCAGCCCGTCTCCGATACCGTCAAGCAGAGATTCCAGATTTGCCGTAAAGTTCACATCCACAATACTCGGAAATGCCTGTACCATCATGGAGTTGACCACCTCACCCAGCTCTGTGATGTACAGATTCTTATTTTCCTTCGCCACATAGCGTCTGGCAATGATGGTAGTAATCGTAGGAGAATAGGTGCTCGGCCGTCCGATTCCAAGCTCCTCCAGCGTCTTAACGAGAGAAGCTTCCGTATAGTGAGCCGGGGGCTGGGTAAAGTGCTGCTTATAATCAAAATTCCGGAAGGTAAGGACCGAATCCCTGTCGATGCCGTTCACCAGCGTATTGCTTTCCACCCGACATTCATCTTCGGACATATATACCGTACGATAGCCTTCAAACTTCACCCTGGAAGCCGAGACAGCAAAACGGTAGGCTCCTCCGTCAATTTTTACGGATGTGGTTTCAAATACAGCAGGGCTCATACGGCTTGCCGTAAACCGTTTCCAGATCAGCTGATACAGGCGGTACTGGTCTCTGGTCAGAGACTCCTTCATCTGTTCCGGTGTTCTGCGAATATCCGTGGGACGAATCGCTTCATGAGCATCCTGGATCTTCTTGCCCTCCTTTGCCGCAGGCTCTGCAACCGCCGCAAACTCCTGGCCGTAGACCTCAGTAATATACTCCTTTGCCGCCTTCTGTGCCTCCTCGGAAATACGGACGGAATCGGTACGCAGGTACGTAATGACACCGACGGTTCCGTTGCCCTTGATATCCACGCCCTCATAAAGCTGCTGTGCCAGCCGCATGGTCTTCTGCGTGGAGAAATTCAGCACCTTGGCCGCTTCCTGCTGAAGGGTACTGGTGGTAAAGGGAAGCGGGGCCTTCTTCGTCCGTTCACCCTTACGCACCTCACTGACCGAATAGCTGGCTCCCTCCAGATCCATAAGGATTTTTTTCATCTGTGCTTCACTGCCGATTTCCAGCTTCTGATCACGGGTCCCGTAAAATCTTGCTGTCAGAGGTTTCTTTTCCCCCTTAAGGCCAAACTGTGCATCCAGTGTCCAGTATTCTTCGGGGATGAAATTGTTGATCTCTTCCTCACGGTCCGCAATGATGCGCAGGGCCACCGACTGTACACGGCCGGCACTTAAGCCTCTCTTTACCTTCTGCCACAACAGAGGAGAAATCTCGTAGCCCACCATACGATCCAGGATCCTTCTGGCCTGCTGTGCATCCACCAGATTCATGTCAATATCCCGCGGCTGCTTCAGGGAAGCCTTTACCGCAGTCTTCGTGATCTCATTAAAGGTGATCCGGTACATCTTCTTATCTTCCAGCTTCAGTGCCTTGGACAAATGCCAGGAAATGGCTTCACCTTCACGGTCCGGGTCGGTTGCCAGATATACCTTATCAGCCTTCTTCGCCAGCTTTCTCAGATTGGCAAGAATGTCCCCCTTCCCGCGGATGGTTATATATTTCGGTTCAAATCCATGCTCCACATCGATTCCCAGCTGGCTCTTCGGCAGATCCCGCACATGTCCGTTGGAAGCCGCAACCTCATAGTTCGTCCCGAGAAATTTCTTGATTGTCTTCACCTTTGCAGGTGATTCTACAATGACCAGATACTTTGCCATAAAAAAAGAACCCTCCATACTGCAAATCCGTCACTCTCCGGCATCCAGAGCGGTACGCACATAATGATTCCGGGAAGCTTCGGATATATACCCCTTAAGCTGCAGATTCAGCAGCAATTCCATTGTTTCAGACACCGAAAGCCCCGATTTTTCTGTCAATTCCTCCAAGCTTAAAGGTCTCAAATCCACACAACTATACAACAACTTTTCTTCCTTTGCAAGCGAATTCTCATTTTTTTTACATTTGTTTATATTTTCGGAAGAAAAAATCCCCATATCCAGAAGGAGACTTTGAGGGCTCAAGGCCACTCCCGCCCCCTGACGGATCAGCTCATTGCAGCCCCTGCTCAATGGATCCGAGATTCTTCCCGGAACCGCAAAGACATCTCTTCCCTGCTCCAGCGCCATATCTGCCGTAATGAGAGATCCGCTTTTCTTCCGGGCCTCAATCACCAGCAGCTTATCCGACAGGGCGCTGATGATCCGGTTCCTGGCCGGGAAATGCCGGGCCAGCGGCGCTGTTCCCGGGGGATATTCGGACAGCACGCAGCCTTCCCGGCGCAGCCGCCAGTACAGGGAAAATGACGACTCCGGATAGCAGATATCGATCCCACAGCCAAGGACCGCGCAGCTTGTCCCTCCCGCATCCAGTGCCGCCTCTCCCGCTGTCCGGTCAATTCCGCACGCCATACCGCTCACCACCACTGCTCCTGCCCTGGCGATCGCATCCGCGAAGGATCCCGCAGCTGCTCTGCCGTAATCTGAGCATCCACGCGCTCCCACAATACCTACTGCAGGAGCTTCATCAGCCGGAAGTGTTCCGTAATAGAAGAAACCGAAGGGCCGGTCCTTCAGCGGCTTTAATCGTCCGGGATAATCCCTTCGGCCGATACACGTAAAGTTTCCCCCCTCCTTCCGAAAGCATTCATACAATCGTTCCGGCTGCTCCTTTGCGGAACGAATCAGAATTTCCTTTTCCCTCTGTGTCAGGAAATTCAGCTTCTCCAGATGCTGTTCCTTCATATTATATACATCTTTCGGAGAACCGGCACAGGCAAGAAGCCTCTCCTTTGTCTGACAGCGGACATTATATCTTCGCGTCAGCCAGTATGCATATGCGTCCTGATCCTCCCAGGATGCTTCCTCCGGTATGGATATTTGGTCCTTCTTCATGCTCCATCCTCCCCATATTATCGTATCCAGTACTTTTTATCGATAGACCGGAAGCAGACCGCTTCGTTCAGATGACGGATCCCGATGACCGGGCAGTCCTCCAGATCCGCCAGGGTTCTGGCTACTTTTAGAATTTTATGATAAGCTCTGGTGCTTAATTCCAGCTTTTGAAAAATTTCCTCCAGCCTTTTCTCCTCTTTTCTTCCAAGCGGACAGAATTCTTCCATTCTGGAAGCGGGAATCCGGGAATTAAAACGGATATCGGTCCCTTTATACCGTTCTCTCTGACGTTCCACGGCAGCTTCCACTCGCTCCCGGATTTCTTCTGAGCATTCTCCTTTTACCCTGCAGTGCAGCTCCTGATAAGGAAGCTGTCGAACCTCTACACACAGGTCCATCCGGTCCAGCAGCGGCTGACTGATATGATCCAGATGGCTTCGAATCTGACGAACCCCGCAGGTACAGCGCTCCCGGTCCGGATAATACCCACAGGGACACGGATTTAACGCGGCTACTGTCATAAACTGTGCCGGATAGACACAGCTCCCCTGTACCCGGGTGATCTGTATCCGACCGTCTTCCATCGGCTGTCTTAGGCATTCCAGCACATGCTTCGGATATTCCGTCAGCTCATCCAGAAACAGAACACCCAAATGTGCAAGACTTACCTCTCCGGGCGTGGGGTTTCTTCCTCCGCCGCACAGGGAAGCAGCGGTCAATGTATGATGAGGTACCCGAAAGGGACGTCTGGCGATCAGAGGCTGTTCCTCGCTCAGCATTCCGGACACACTGTATATTTTGGAAATTTCTATGCTCTCTTCCAGCGTCAGCTTTGGAAAAATTGTGGGAAGCCTTTGTGCAAGCATGGTCTTTCCGGTTCCGGGAGGACCTAGAAGCAGCAGATTATGCATACCGGCCACAGCCACCTCTGCTGCACGCCTTACCAGTGGCTGCCCCCGGATCTCTGAGAAATCCACCTCATATTCCCTATGGGATTCTATAAGCCTTTCAAAAGAGAGCTCACATTCCTTCCTCTCTTCCGGATGATTCAGAAGCTTCAGTGCTTCCTTCAGTGCGTCGGCCCCCACGCAGTCGATTCCTCCGATGATACTTCCCTCCCGAACATTTTCCCGGGGAACCAGGCAACGCTTATACCCCATATTCCGGGCAAAAAGCACAGTCGGAAGGATCCCGCTTACCGGTCGGATGCTTCCATCCAGTCCAAGCTCGCCAACAATCAGGGTTTCCTTCAATATCTCCTGACGGACAAGACCCATGGCAGCCAGCACAGAAACTGCCAGCGGCAGATCAAATCTGGCTCCCTGCTTGCGCACGCCTGCCGGGGACATATTAACGGTAATTCTTCTGGCCGGAATCGTCACGCCGGCATTCCGAATCGCCGTGCACACTCTTGCCTGGGCCTCCCGGACAGAGGAAGACAAATCTCCTACCATGGAAAAAACCGGAAGGCCCTCACTGATATCGGTCTCCACCTGTACCTCCTGCGGCTGCATCCCATATATGAGAGCAGAATGAACGGTACTGAACACGCTTTCACCACACTCCTTTTATTCTGTTTTTTGCATTCTGAGGAAAAAGTGGGCGAACGCCCGGAATCTTTCAGAAATAAAAATCACGATTATTGTCTGATTATAGCATAAGAAAGGGAACCGTTCAACCACGATTCCCTTCATTTCTTCTTTCTGCAAATCGATTTTCAGTTAACACTCACAATCCTATGCGGCAGCCGGACTGGAAGCTCCTTTTCTCTGCCATAAAACCATGCCTACGATCAATACCAGACCAATCACATCGCTGGCCAGTCCCGGAATCAGAAGCGTCAGGCCTCCGGCAATGCTGATGACGCGGATCGGTACGTTCATCTTCCGGTACAGGAAGCCGCTCAGGCCCGCTGCCACTCCAAATATGCCGGCCACTGCAGTAATACAGATCTGTACAACCTCCACCGCATTCGTATTGATAAACAGAAGCGCCGGGCTGAAGGCAAAAATATACGGTACAATAAATGCTGCGATCGCAAGCCGGGTCGCATTGAAAGCGGTCCGCATCGGCGGAGCCTTTGCAATGGCACTTCCCGCGTAGGCTGCCAGAGCCACAGGCGGAGTAATATCTGCCACAATTCCAAAATAGAATACAAAGAAATGTGCAGCAACCGTGGGAATACCGATCTCCGGGCTCATCAGGATCGGAGCACAGGTTGCGGCCATGATGCAGTAATTTGCTGTCGTAGGTACACCCATGCCGAGAATGATACAGCAGATCATGGTCAGCACCAGTGCGATAATCGCATGACCTCCGGACACGGATACGATAGCTGTGATCAGCTTGGATGCCAGTCCGGTAGAAGTAATACATCCGGATACAATACCTGCCATTGCGCAGGCCACTGCAACGGTAATCGTTCCTTTACAGCCCGCCTCCAGTGCATCGACCATCTTTCGGAAGGTGATCCGGTCATCCTTGTTTACAAGTCCGACAAGAATCGTCACACCGATGGCAACTGCTGCCGAAAACTGCATCGTACGGGTATTGGTGGATACCAGAACAACCAGCACAACCAGCGGAGCCAGAAGATATATTTTTTTGATCAGATGGCGCATTTTGGGAAGTTCTTCCCTGGGAATTCCCTTCAGTCCCAGCTTCTTTGCCTCCAGATGCACCGCAATATAAATACCCGCAAAATACAATACAGCCGGCAGGATCGCACGAAGTGCCACTTCCGCATAGCTGACACCCATATACTCCGCCATCAGGAAGGCAGCCGCTCCCATAATCGGCGGCATGATCTGTCCTCCGGTGGAAGCCGCAGCTTCAACCGCACCGGCAAACTCCCCCTGATATCCGGTCTTCTTCATCATCGGAATCGTAACGGAGCCTGTAGTTACGGTATTTCCAACAGAAGAACCGGAAACCATTCCGCAGAGCGCAGAAGAAATAACTGCCACCTTGGCCGGGCCTCCGGCAGAAGAACCGGCAATGGAATTGGCCAGGTCAATAAAGAAGCTGGCGATCCCCGTCCGTTCCAGGAATGCTCCGAAAATAATAAACACAACAATATATTTTGCACAGACGTCGATCGGCGTGTTCATAACACCTGAGGTTGTAAAAAACAGATCATATATCACCTTGCCGAAACGAACATTTGCAAAGGTATATACAAGCAGGGCTCCCACTACGCATAAAATGGGAATTCCGACACTCCGGCGGCACAGCTCCATCAGCGCCAGCATGGACAGAATGGCCATCACCACCATGACCGGATTACGGGTAATCTTCGTTGCCTGCATGAGAATTTCTCTTGCATGATTGGAAAAATAGAAAAACCCTCCTGCTCCCACAATCATGATCAGAATATCATACCACGGCACATGGTTTACCCTGGAATCCCCCTTACGGGCCGGGAAATTCAAATATCCCACAATCAGGATCATACCAAGGAAACGGGTCAGGCGAACCTCTCTCAAACCTTTTCCAAAAAGGGTAACCAGAATGCAGTAAACAGAGAACAATACCATCAGCCAGCGCAGTGCGGTCTTCGGCTTGCCTTCCCAGATACGGGTATTCGACTCCCTGTCGTATTTCTTCATGACTTCTTCCACATCAGCAGCCGTTCCGACATCAGGAGTGTCCGTATTGACCGCGTCCACCGGAGGATTCTTATCCTTATTCAAAAAACTCATTCGTATTCCTCTCTTTCTTTGCCGCCGCAGCTCCCCTCTTTCTGCCGCTTATTTCATATCCCCATAAAACCACAAAGGACTGCGGCAGGAAAACCTGTCGCAGTCTTCGCATCTTCAAACGGAAGCAAATTTATTTGGTGCTGACATCCAGCCCTTTCTCTGCGAAATACTTCGCTGCTCCTGCATGATACGGAACCGCGGTTACGGAAGTAGCGAACTCAAGATCCAGTTCTGCTCCTTTTGCATGCGCGTTGGTAATTGTCTCCTGATTCTCGAAAATAGCGGAAACAAAATTATATACATCCTCCTCGGATACATCATCTCTTGCGATAACAACTGCACCTACCGCAACGGTCTCCACATCCTCTGCCAGACCATAGGTATCAGCAGCGATCACATTCTTGCTGTAGTACGGGCAGTCTGCAATCAGACTATCAATGTGCTCAGAATCCAGTCCTACCAGGTAAATATCCTTGGAAGTAGCCAGAGATGTAACTGCTGTGGTCGGAGCACCTGCAACGATGAACGCTGCATCGATCTTTCCGTCCTGAAGGCTCTCTGCACTGTCGCCGAAGGACTCATAGGTCGGAGTGATGTCATCCTCGGTCAGGCCATATGCACCGAGAATATCAATTGCATTGAAATATACACCGGATCCCGGAGCGCCGATGGATACATTCTTGCCCTTCAGATCAGCAACGGTCTTGATATCCGGATTGCACGTAACGATCTGTACCTGCTCCATGTAAAGGGCTGCAACGGTAGAGAAGTCTGTCACTGCTGCTCCGTCAAACAGGTTGGTTCCCTGATAAGCATATGCCATAACGTCAGACTGTACAAAACCAAACTGAGCATCGCCCATCTCCATTGCCTCGATATTCGCCTGAGAACCTCCGGAAGTGATGGCAGTAATCTTTGTTCCTGTAGAACCGGAAATCTGTCCGGCAAGCACGCTTCCAAAGCCATAATAGGTTCCCTGGTCACCGCCGGTAGTAAATTTCAGCTCGCTTCCAGTGGAAGCGGCAGTATCAGCTGTCTCCTCTGCTTCCTCAGCAGCTGCTTCTTCTTTCGTATCTGTCTCTGCTGCTTTGTCGGAACTTCCGGAACAGCCTGTAAGTCCGGCGATCATCGCAGCGGCCATAAGCATTGCGAATAACTTTCTCTTCATACTCCTATTCCTCCTGTCGTATATTTGTATACAATTATACGTTTGATATTAATACAATACCTAATAATCCGTCTTTTGACAAGTCTTTTTTTCAATTTGGAAAAAATCTTTCTGGAAATCCTTTCGAAGCTTCTGTATTGCGTTTTTTTCAATTCTGGATACATAAGATCTGGAAATACCGAGAATATCTGCCACTTCCCGCTGAGTCATGCTTTTCCTGTTATAAAGACCATACCGCATCCGGATCACCTGCGACTCCCGTTCGGACAGCACCTGATCCAGCACACGGTACAGATGAATAATATTATCCTTCAGATCAATTTTTTCCACAATTCCCGGAGCCGTATGCTCCATGATATCCAGCAGACTGATCTCATTGCCCTCCCGGTCTGTCCCAATCGGCTCGTACAGAGAAACATCTCTGGCGGTTTTCTTTCTGGAGCGCAGCATCATGAGGAGCTCATTATCTATACAGCGGGCCGCATAGGTGGCCAGCCTGCTGCCCTTGGAATCGTCAAAGGTCATGACCGCCTTGATAAGGCCGATGGTCCCGATGGAAATCAGATCCTCCATATCCTCCTCGGGATGCTGATACTTCTTTACAATGTGCGCCACCAGCCTCAAATTCCGCTCGATCAGAACGTCCTTGGCAGCCGGATCCCCCTCCCGGTACCTCTTCAGGTATTCCCGTTCTTCATCTGCCGTAAGAGGCTTCGGAAATGTTTTCAAACAGCTACCTCAAAAATTCAGTTACTATAGGATATGAATTCAAAGATTGCTTCGTGCCTTTCCACACCAAAAGGGGACACAGGACGCCGATTTGTCCTAAGCTTTTCTTCTCAGGATATCATATTCCTGCGCCTCTTCGCTCAGGGAAACAAAAAGCCTCTGCTTCGGATGGGGAGCGCTTTCCATTGGATTTCCCTCCTCATCCCGGATATCCTTTACCTCCGCCGGAATATTCCGCCCGTCCGGCTTCATGATCTCAATCTCTTCTCCCACAGAAAATTTATTCCTCTGTTCCGTCAGAATGGCACCGTCCTCCATGCAGCTATTCACAAGTCCCAGATACGTATATCCCTGTTCATAGGTATTATTCTCATAGATCTGTGCCTGCTCATCCGGCTTTCCGAAGAAAAAACCGGTAGTAAACAAACGATAGGTACAGCTTGTGATCTGCTCCAGATACCAGGGCAGATTCTCCCGATACCGCTCCACGGATGCAAGACAGTCATCGATGGCCCTGCGGTACGTGCGGGCAACGGTCGCCACATAGAGAGCAGTCTTCATCCGGCCCTCCACCTTAAAGCTGTCAATTCCCGCATCCAGAAGCTCCGGGATATGCTCCAGCATACACAGATCCCGGGAATTGAAAATATAGGTTCCTCGTTCATTTTCATATACCGGAAAATACTCCCCGGGCCTTGTCTCTTCCATGACGGCATATTTCCATCGGCAGGGATGTGTACATGCACCCTGATTGGCATCTCTTCCGGTGAGAAAGCTGCTCAGAAGGCAGCGCCCCGAATAGGAAATACACATGGCTCCGTGAACAAATGTCTCAATTTCAAGCTCATCCGGAATATTCTGCCGAAGCTCCTTAAGCTCCTCCATGGAAAGCTCCCTGGCAGATACCACCCGCTTTGCTCCCTGGGAATGCCAGAAACGATAGGTCAGATAATTGGTATTATTGGCCTGGGTGCTGATATGAATATCAATTTCCGGGCAGATTTCTCTTGCCAGCAGTACGACTCCCGGATCTGCGATAATCAAAGCATCCGGGCCAAGCAGCTTCAGTTCTTCAAAATAAGCCCGGATTCCCGGAAGATCCCGGTTATGAGCCAGAATATTCGCTGTCACATATACCTTTACTTCATGGGCGTGGGCAAAGGAAATTCCCTCACGCATATCCTCCATGGAAAAATTTTTCGCCTTTGCCCGCAGGCCAAAGGCTTCTCCTCCTATATATACCGCATCCGCCCCGTACATCACCGCAACCTTCAGTACCTCAAGGCTGCTTGCCGGGATCAGAAGCTCCGGACGTCGCCTCATATCCTCTTCCTCCTTATTTCTTCACGCTGACGGTAATGCCGTCTCCCACGGGAAGCACACTGGTCGTAAGCTCCGGAGAGTGCGTCAGTACATACAGGTATTCTCTCATCCGGCTGTGAATGGTCCGGTTTCTTCGCTCCACTGCAAACCGGGATTCGATAATATCCCCGTCCTGAAGCACATTGTCCGACAGCAGCACCCCTCCCGGAGGAAGCAGGCGGAGAATATCCGGAAGAAAATGAATATACTGTCCCTTTGCCGCATCCATGAAAATAAAATCATAGCCTCCGGTAAGTCCCTTAAGAATGTCCGCCGCATCTCCCTTCAGAAAAAGAATCTGCTCCTCCCTGCCGGCTCTCCTGAAATTCTCCTCCGCAATGGGGATTCGTTTCTCATATTTTTCAATGGTTGTAATTTTTGTATCCCGGGATACATATTCACTCATAAAAAGAGCCGAAAAACCAATGGCGGTTCCAACCTCCAGTATATTCTTCGGCTGAAGCATGCCAAGAAGCACCCGAAGGAGGCTCTGGGTCTCCTGCCGGATCACCGGCACAAGATCTTCATGGGCCTCCTTCTCTATCTGCGTCAGCAGCTTCGTATTTCCCTGATCCAGTGAATTGATATAAGCCGTAATTCTCTCATCTACAATCATAGGTATTTCTGTCAGCTCTCCTCTTCCCCGTCGGAAGTCTCTCCCGCCATAACAGCCATCATTTCCTCCGACTTCATAGATGTATTCAGTGTATAGGTGCCGGGCTCCAGAAGCTTCCGGTAATCCGTAAGCATCAGGCGGACATAGAAAATATCCGCATCCCGGATCAGCCCCTTGCTCTCCAGCATACTGCAGATGGAGCGGTTGGAATCTCCCTCGCTGATCGTTATCTCAATATCCCGTCCCGGCTCCTCATCCACCGTCTGCTCCGCAAAGATCCGGTAGCCGAAATCATATGCCCATTTTCCCGCCTTCCAGATCACCAGAACACAGAGGAGAATCAGCAGAATCTCCACCAGAATATTGAACACTGTACCTAATACACCTTTCCCGTTCATACGCTTCCTCCTGTGTAGCTGTCTATTCTACCTCCATAATGATCGGCAGAATCATCGGACTTCTCTTCGTTCTCTTCCAGACAAAATCCGACAGAGCATCCTTGATCACTGTCTTGATCCGGTTCCAGTCCTGATTCCGGCTGTTCAGGCAGCCATCCAGAGCATCCTGCACCGTCTGTCTTGCTTCCTCCATCAGATCCTCGGACTCACGAACATAGACAAAGCCCCTCGATACAATATCCGGACCTGCAAGGATCTGGTTTGTATATTTCTCCAGCGTCAGCACCACGATCAGAATTCCGTCTTCCGCCAGATGCTGACGGTCTCTTAACACAATGTTTCCCACATCTCCGACACCCAGGCCGTCCACCAGAATTCCTCCGGTGTGTACATGGTCCACAACCCTTGCGTCATTCTCACTCATCTCCAGCACATCCCCGGAGGACAGCATAATGATGTGATCCTTATCGATACCAAGGCTCTCCGCAATGGCTGCCTGTGCCTTCAGGTGACGGTATTCCCCGTGCACCGGAATAGAATATTTGGGCCGAACCAGAGAGTAGATCAGCTTGATATCCTCCTGGCAGGCATGTCCGGAGACATGGGTATCCTGGAAAATCACATTGGCACCCTTTCTGGACAGCTCGTTGATCACCCGGGACACTGCTTTTTCATTTCCCGGAATCGGGTGGGAACTGAAAATAACCGTATCTCCCGGCATAATGGTTACCTTTTTATGAATATTCGCTGCCATTCGGGAGAGCGCTGCCATGGATTCTCCCTGACTTCCTGTAGTAATCAGTACCATCTGTTCCGGAGGATAATTTTTCATCTGATCAATGTCGATCAGCGTATTCTCCGGTATTTTTATATATCCGAGTTCCTGGGCGATGGTAATAATATTCACCATACTCCGCCCTTCCACGACTACTCTGCGCCCATACTTATATGCGGTATTGATGATCTGCTGCACACGGTCCACATTGGATGCAAAGGTCGCGATGATAATTCTTGTATTTTTATGGTTTTCAAAAATATTGTCAAAGGTTCGTCCCACCGTGCGCTCAGACATGGTAAAACCGGGCCGCTCCGCATTGGTGCTGTCGCACATCAGGGCAAGAACACCCTTTTTCCCGATTTCCGCAAACCGCTGCAGATCGATGGCATCTCCGAACACAGGAGTATAGTCCACCTTGAAATCTCCCGTGTGGACAATGGTTCCCACCGGTGAATAGATCGCCAGAGCAGATGCATCCGCAATACTGTGATTCGTCTTGATAAACTCGATGCGGAAGCTTCCCAGATTAATATGCTGACCGAACTTCACCACCTTGCGTTTCGTTGTCTTCAGCAGATTATGCTCCTTCAACTTATTCTCGATAATGGCAATGGTCAGCTTGGTGGCATAGATCGGCACGTTGATCTCTTTCAGCACATAAGGAAGCGCGCCGATATGATCCTCATGTCCGTGCGTAATGATAAATCCCTTAACCTTCTGTATATTTTCTTTCAAATACGACACGTCCGGGATGACCAGATCGATGCCGTACATCTCATCTTCCGGAAAAGACAGACCGCAGTCCACGACAATAATACTGTCTTCAAATTCAAAGGCAGTAATGTTCATTCCGATCTGCTCCAGTCCGCCGAGGGGAATGATTTTCAATTTTGAATTGTTGATATTTTTCAAAAAAAAGAACACCTCCTGATTTCGTTTCTGTTATTCCTGTTCCATGGAAAGCTTCTGCTCTGCCTGCATTTCCCGGCATTCCCGACAGTAGCCAAAAAGCTTCACCTCGTGATCCACAACCTGAAAAGACAACTCTGAAAGAAGCTTTGTCTCAAGCTCTTCCAGCAGGTCATCTTCAAAGGCCTGAACCTTTCCGCACGCTCTGCAGATCAGATGATGATGGCGGTGCTTCGTCTGCCCCGCCTCCCCGATCTCATAACGGACCAGTCCGTCATTCAGATCAATGCGGTCTATTAACTGCAGCTCCAGAAAGAGCTGTATGGTTCGATATACGGTGGCAAGCCCCATATCCGGACATGTGTCCTTCACCTGCCTGTATATTTCCTCTGCTGTAAGATGCCGGTTAGGGCTGCTCTCCAGAACTTCCAGAATGCGAAGTCTTTGATTCGTGACCTTCAGTCCCTTTTCGCGAAGGAGTTTACGAAAATGCGCTTCATTCACTGCCATACCAACACCTCTTTTACTGTTCTCTGATTGCTGTTCTACTCTTCAATCTCGAATCCGACGCCGTCCATCAGCTTCTCGAAAATTTCAGAAACAGTCCTTAACTCTTCGTCGCCATCCACAAACTCGTAGATGGCCTCCGTATCTTCATCTGCGGACAGATCCTTCAATATATATGCATCCGCGTCTTCCGTCTCTTCTGCAGACTCTGTCACAAGCAGATAATTCACTCCCTGCAGTCTTGTCTGCTCCAGCACAAAAAACTCTGCTGCTTCCTCTTCTCCATCCGGAATAAACTTAATCTTCTCCATGCGGTAAATCCTTTCCATTCAATGCTCCGTCCCGCCCGAACAGTGCTCTGCCCTGCGCAGAATCCAGAAAGCCCTGCAGAATAAACACTGCAGCCAGCTTATCCACATATTTTCCCCGGCTCTCCCGACGGATGTTTCCCTCCATCAGCGTACGGTTTGCCTCCACGGTTGTCAGGCGTTCATCCCACATAAAAACATCCAGACCTGTCCTTCGTTCCAGCATCTCCTGAAATGCCAGAGACTTCTCAGCCCTGTCGCCGATGGTATTATTCATATTTTTCGGAAATCCAAGGACAATTGCCGTCACTTCATATTCCGAAATCAGTGCCTCAATCCTCGCCAGCGTCTGACGAAGCTTGTTCTCCTGCGTGCGCCGGATGATCTCAATCCCCTGTGCCGTCAGGCCGAATGCATCGCTGATGGCGACTCCTACGGTCTTCGAGCCGTAATCCAGACCCATAATCCTCATACTGCTACCTTCGCCGCCTATTCACAATTATACTTGATATAATTCTTCAGCAGCTCCTCCACCAGCTCATCCCGCTCCACTTTCATGATCAGGCTTCTCGCTCCCTTGTGGCTTGTTATATATGTGGGATCTCCGGACATAATATATCCTACAATCTGGCTTACCGGGTTATACCCCTTCTCTGTCATTGCCTTATATACATTCTTCAGGATATCGTCCACCTTGAATTCCTGCGCGCTGTCCACCCGGAAAAACTGTGTACTATTCATTTTCTCCAATTTCTCACTTCCTTAATCTCTTATTCTCTGCCGCTAAACGTTAAGTCTATTTTATACGATATAGTCAGAAAATTCAATGGATATTTTAACAGGCTGCAAAACCGTCGGAAAAAGTTGGCTTATGCCGTACATTTTTTTGTCATCACAGAAAAAATATGGTTTCTCCGACAATTCCCCGAATAATTTCGTTATTTCTGTCCTTCGTATCCCTTATGCCTGCCTTCACATATTCCCGGGTATGACCGATCTGCCACAGCTGCCCGTCCACCATACGTGCTTCCTCCACAAGAAGCTCTGCCTCTTTTCCAAAAAACCATTCCCGGTACAGCTGTTCCTTTTGGGAAGACAGGGCGATCAGCCGGCCGCTGCGCTCATTTTTTACTTCTTCCCTTACCTGATCCTTCATTTCGGCAGCTCTGGTCCCTTTTCTGGCGGAATATTTGAAAATATGCGTTTCAAAGAAATCCACAGAATCCACGAACTGCTCCGTCTTCGCAAATTCCTCCCCGGTCTCCCCTGGAAAGCCTACAATAATATCGGTTGTGAGCGCCGGATGCAGAAAATACTTCCGCAGGATCCGGCATTTTTCCATATATTCCTCTGTGGTATAATGGCGGTTCATCCGCTGAAGCGTGGAATCACAGCCGCTCTGCAGCGACAGGTGAAAATGCGGGCACAGCTTGTCCACTCTGCTCAGACGCTCCGTAAATGCCTCCGTGATAATCCTCGGCTCCAGGGATCCCAGGCGAATACGTTCAATACCGTCAATTTCAGCGACCGACTCAAGCAGCGTCAGAAGCTGACCCGAACCGAAGGTCAGATAATCCTTCTCTCCCTGTGCTTTTGCAAAATCAATTCCATAGGAACTCAGATGAATGCCTGTAAGCACCACCTCCCGGTAGCCAGCCCGGGAAAGGTCCCGGATTTCTGAAAGAATGTCCGAAAGGGCACGGCTTCTCACTCTTCCTCTCGCATAGGGAATAATGCAGTAGCTGCAGAACTGATTGCATCCGTCCTGTACCTTGATATATGCCCTCGTATGCTCCGACGTTCCGGAAATCCGCAGGGGCTCATATACCGCTTCCCGGCTGATATCCGTCAGTGCCTGAACCGTTTTCTCCTCATCTCTGGCCTCAAAAAAGGCGTCCAGGATGCCGATCAGATCCTGTTTTTTATTGTTTCCGATCAGGATATCTACTGCCAGATCCTCTTTCAGGCTCTCATGGGCTGCCTGAACATAACAGCCGGCCGCCACCACCGCAGCATCCGGATTTCTCTTTTTTGCCCGGTGAAGCATCTGTCTGGATTTCCGGTCCGCAATATTGGTGACGGTACACGTATTTATAATATAAACATCCGCTTTTTCCTCAAAGGGAACAATCTCATAGCCGTGCGCTTCCAGAAGCTGCTGCATGGCCTCTGTCTCATATGCATTTACTTTACAGCCCAGGTTATGCAATGCTGCTTTTCTCATTCTGTTCTGCCTTTCTTCCCTTCCTACTGTCTGATTATATGCATGATTTTACATTTTTTTTCGTTGACTTTCCCCTGCGATAACGGTAATATAAGATTATAAACACAAGGGAGGTCTTGCAATATGAAAACTGTACAGATTTCATTAAATTCCATCGATAAAGTAAAGTCCTTCGTAAATGATATCACGAAATTCGATAATGACTTCGATCTGGTATCCGGACGTTACGTTATTGATGCAAAGTCCATCATGGGTATCTTCAGCCTGGATCTTTCCAAACCCATTGACCTGAATGTACATGCAGGCGACAACATGGACGATGTGATGGAAGCATTAAAGCCTTACATCGTGGAATAATACCTATGATACCGCTGTCCCTGACGGGGCGGCCATATTCCGTTATCTGACACCGAAGAGGGAGCTTCCCCCTTCGGTTTTCTTTTTATTCACATACGATCGTCTCTGCTGTCTCAATGGCTGTCTGAACCAGCGCATCGATGTTCTCCGTAAGCTTTGTCTCGGATCTCTGGATAGATTTCAGATTCGGCTTGGTCACCGGATGCTTTGCCACAAAAATGGTACAGCAGTCCTCAAAGGGCAGGATCGATGTCTCATACGTATCGATCTTCTCCGCAATCGTCACGATCTCCTGCTTATCAAAGCCGATCAGCGGGCGGTACACCGGCATGGTGCACACCTCATTGGTAACTGCCAGGCTCTGCATGGTCTGGCTCGCCACCTGCCCGATGCTCTCCCCTGTAATCAGTCCGAGGCAGCCTTCCTCTTTGGCCAGGCTCTGGGCAATCCGCATCATATAACGGCGCATGATGATCGTAAGCTCATCATGAGGGCATTTATCATAAATATAAAGCTGAATATCCGTGAAATTCACGACCTTCAGATGGATCGGTCCGGAATACCGGGCGACCAGCTTTGCCAGATCCACCACCTTCTGCTTGGCCCGCTCGCTGGTATACGGCGGAGCATGAAAATACACCGCATCGATCTTTACCCCACGTTTGGCGATCATATAGCCGGCCACAGGACTGTCAATTCCACCGGACAGCAGGAGCATTGCCTTTCCGTTGGTTCCGATGGGCATGCCTCCCGGTCCCGGAATCGTCTCGGAATAGATATAAATGGTCTTTCTGATCTCCACGTGAAGCACGATCTGAGGCTCATGGACATCTACGGAAAGCTCCGGAAAAGCATCCAGGATTCTTCCGCCCAACTCTGCGCTGACCTCCATGGATTCCATCGGATAGGTTTTCTTGATCCGGCGGGTCATCACTTTAAAGGACTTTTTCTGCCCGGGATACATCTGCCCCATATAGCGCACCACTTCATCCGCCAGATTCTCAAAGCCCTTATCCTCAATATGAACAACCGGGCAGATCCCCACAATGCCGAACACCCGCTTTAAAGCCTCCACTACCTCATCAAAGTCATACTCCGACAGGCAGCTTACGTAGACACGGCCGGATTCCTTGGTTACTTCAAAGCTTCCCTCCACCTGCTTTAACGCATGGCGGATCTGCTCTACAAGAGCATCTTCAAAAAGATAGCGGTTCTTTCCCTTAATGGCAATTTCCGCATATTTGATCAAAAACATTTTAAACATATCTGTCTCCTTATCCTCTGCGGTAGCGGCGCAGCATCGGCACCAGCTCATAAAGTGCCTGAAGGCAGGCATCGATCTCTTCCTCTGTGGTAAATACAGAAAAGCTGAACCGCAAAGTGGAATCCAGTCCCTCCTTCGGAAGTCCGATGGCCTTCAGCGTCTCACTCACTGCCGGTTTGTTGGATGCGCAGGCCGAGCCTGCAGATACGTAAATTCCTTTATCCTCCAGGGCATGCAGCAGAACCTCGCTGCGGATGCCCGGAAAGCTGACGCTCACCACATGCGGAGCGCTGTCTCTTCCTGTCCTTCCGTTTACCCAGACATGTTCCAGCTTCGTAACCCCGCCCACAAAGGCCGCCTTCAATTCATACAGTCGGTCCACGTGAGTATCAAAATCTGTGTAGATCTCCTTTACCGCCTGGGCGATCCCCGCAATCCCGGGTACATTATCTGTTCCGGAGCGCATCCCCTTCTGCTGTCCCCCGCCGTAATTGATGGGGAGGATTCTGGCCTTCTCATTCACATACAGAACGCCGATCCCTTTAGGGCCGTGGATCTTGTGGCCGGAGAAAGCCAGAAGATCGATTCCCTGACGTTTCGGATGGATCCGGTATTTCCCATAGGCCTGTACCGCATCCACATGCAGAAGCGTTTTCGGATTATGTGCTTTTACGATCCTGGAAATCTCCTCAATGGGCTGCACCGAACCAATCTCATTATTCACATACATAACGGAGACAAGAATCGTCTCCTCAGTCAGAGCTGCTTCCAGCTCTGACAGCTGCACGATACCGTCCCGGTCCACCGGAAGATACGTAACCGTAAAGCCCTCTTCCTCCAGATATTTCATTGTATTGAGCACTGCCGGGTGTTCAATCCTCGTTGTGATCAGGTGTTTTCCTGCCCGCTGATTGGCCCTTGCCGCACCGATGATTGCCAGATTATCTGATTCCGTTCCTCCGGAAGTGAAGAAAATTTCCTTCTCCTGTACCTTCAGATTGCCTGCGATCACCGATCTGGCTTCCCGAAGATACTGTTCTGCTTCCATGCCTTTCCTGTGCATGGAGGAGGGATTTCCGTAATCCTTCAGCATCGTCCTCTTCACGACCTCCGCCACCTGATCAAAGCACCTGGTGGTGGCGGAATTGTCCAGATATATTTCCATTTCCTCTGCGCTCCTTTATTCTTCAAGCAGATAGCTCAGCACGGACATGAGCATCATCCCTGCCGTTTCTGTCCTTAAGATTCTGCGGCCCAGGGTCATGATCTGAAAACCGCACGCCTCTGCTGCTTCCACTTCCTGTTCCTCAAATCCGCCCTCCGGGCCGATAAAAATTCCCACCTTCTGTCCGGGAAGGATGGATGCCAGAAGCTGTTTTGTTCTCTGCATCCCCTCCGCGCATTCATAGGGGAGCAGCTTTCTGTCCAGAGCCTTTGCATACGCCAGCGCTTCCGAAAAGCCCATCACCGGCTTCACCTCCGGTATGATTCCCCTCTTGGACTGCTTGGCCGCGCTTTCTGCGATCTGCTGCCAGCGCTTCTGCTTTGCCGCAGCCTTTTTCTCGTCCAGCTTTACCACGCAGCGCTTCATCGCCACCGGAACAATTGCTGTGACGCCAAGCTCCACATTTTTCTGGATGACCAGCTCCATCTTGTCCCCTTTGGGAAGTCCCTGGAACAAAATCACTTCGCAGGAGAGCTCCCTTCCCAGCGACTCCTTCCACAGAATCCGGACGCAGACCTCATCTTCTCCCACCGTCTCCACTGCGCAGTGGTAATCGCCGCCCTGCCGGCTGCTGATCAGAAGCTCTTCCTTCGGCTTCATGCGAAGGACATTCCGGATGTGATTGACATCACTGCCTGTGATCCGGATGAGCTTTTCCTCTATCTGTTCTTCTTCCACAAAAAAATGATACATGAAACGTCCTCTCCCGGCGACCGGTCAGTCTTTCCTTGCAGTCACTGATACCCATTCTCCCTGACGGGTCACCTCCAGCACGGTAAGCCCGGCCTGCTTTACCGCGTCAACTACAACCGGTTCCTTCTCATCTATAATACCGGATGTGATGTAGATCCCGCCCTTTTTCAGCTGATGAATAATCACCGGTGTCAGAGGGACCAGCACATCTGCCAGAATATTTGCCGCAACAATGTCGTATTTCTCATATCCCACCTGATCCTGAACCGCCCGGTCATCAATAATATTACCGATCATGACCTCATACTGATCCGGCGTAATGCCGTTTCCTTCTGTATTTTCCTTCGTGGCACTGATGGCACAGGGATCCAGATCCGTCATCACCGCATGATCAGCCCCGAATTTGATTCCCGCAATGGAAAGGATGCCGCTTCCGCAGCCCACATCCAGCATCTGTGTGCCCGGCTTCACATATTTCTTCAGCTGACGGATACACAGCTGGGTCGTCTCATGCATGCCGGTTCCGAAGGCTGTGCCCGGATCGATGTGAATGTTCATTCTCCCCTCATCCTCGGGCTTTACTTCCTCCCAGGACGGAATGATCAGCAGATCATCCACATAGAACTGTTTGAAATACTGCTTCCAGTTGTTGATCCAGTCCTTGTCCTCTGTCTCGGATTCCTCAATAGTCGCCTCACCGATATCCATAAACTCCTTCAGATCATCCAGGGCCTCCCGGACATTTTTCAGGATTTCATCCGTATCCGCATCCTCCTCCAGATAGAAATTCAGATAGGCAATCCCGTCATTGTCCGGCGCGTCCGGAAGGATATCCACGAACATCTGCTCCTTGTCCGCCTGGGTAAGCGGCACCTTGTCCTCAATCTCGGCGCCTTCAATTCCCGCCTCTGCCAGTGTCGCAATCACGATATCCTCCGCCTCTGCCAGTGTTTTTAATGTAAATTTCTTCCACTTCATGTATATCAGCCTCCAGGTTCTGTGCTTGTTTCCGATTTTCCTGCGGGCACACTGCCGCTTTTCTCATATTAACACAAACTCTTTTTTGAAACAACCTCAACAGGGCACAAAACCATAACTTTACATTCCCTCTTTGCTTTTCTATAATAGAAGAAGCCCCTCCCCGGAGGGAAAAGGAAGATTTGTCAGAGAGGAACCTGTGTTTATGATTACCATTATTTCACCTGCCAAAAACATGAAGCTTCACCCGGAGGGAACACCTCCGGTTTCCGTGCCCGCTTTTCTTGCAGAGACCCGGACCATCCATGAAGTGCTCCGTACATATTCTCCATCGGACCTGCAGTCCCTGATGCGTATAAACGAGAAGCTTTCAACAGATTCCTTTGAACGCATTGCTCTCATGCAGTTTGATCAGACCGGGACTTCTGCGGTAGAAACCTACGATGGCATTCAGTACAAATATATGGAGCCCCTTTCGTTCTCTGCCAGGACACGTGCTTTCGCCCAGGAACACCTGCGTATTATAAGCGGCTTTTACGGAGTTGTGCGCCCCTACGACAGTATTTTTGAATACCGGCTGGAAATGCAGACGAAGCTTTCCGTGAAAGGGCAGAAAGATTTATATGCGTTCTGGGGAGATAAGCTGTATGAGCAGCTCAGGAAAGAAATGTACACAGGCAGCGGTGTCCCCGATGAGACACCGCTCATCATTTTAAACCTTGCTTCGGAAGAATATGGAAAATGCATTCGCACACACCTGACGGCTCATGACCATTTCATCACCTGCCTGTTCCAGGTATATCACAAAGGGAGCTGGAAGGTTCAGGCGACCGCCGCCAAGATGGCCCGCGGACAGATGGTGCGCTATATTATGGAGAACCGGATCGACACCCCCGAAGGTGCAGCCGGATTTTCATCGGATGGCTGGGAATTCGAACCGGATATATCCACCCGGAATCTGTTTGTATTCCGGAAATATGACTCACAGCCTGATTTCCTTAAACAGCATTATGAATCGTTATCCATAAGATAAGAAAATATCAGATAGGCCGTTTTCAGCGCATTATGCCGGATCGTTTCATTTTCCAGGCAGAAAATATCTCCCGAAATAATTCCGGCATGCTGCCCCTCAATGGCTTCACGGTCCAGCATAACAATTTTCTTATTCTCCAATGTCAGATATTTTTCTATGATCCGCTCATCAATTTCGGCATCATTTGCAACAACGACATCGATCTTTCTTGTTCCCAGGTACTGATTCAGCACCCGGATATGATCGCCCACATTGTAATTGTCCGTCTCTCCCGGCTGAGTTACCAGATTGGATACATACATCAGAGGCGCTTTTGTCTGCTCCACTGCCTCAAGGACCTCTGAAGCAAGCAAATGGGGAATTATGCTCGTGTACAGGCTTCCGGGACTGAAAATCACAAGATCCGCATCCAGAAGCTTTTCTTTTATTTCATTGCAGATCGTAATGTCATGATCATACGTCAGCTTCTGAATATTACGTATATTCCGGCTCACCTCTTCTTCCCCGAAATATTCCTTATCCCCGCTTTCACCCACCAGTTCCACCCGCTCCTCGGTAAGCGGAAGAACCGTTCCCTTCACATTCAGAAGCTTGCACATATATCTGCAGGCTTCCGTCAGATTTCCTTTCAGATCAATCAGTGCGGCCAGAATAATATTTCTGACCGGATGATTATGTAAAGACCCCTCCTTACTGAACCGGTATCCCAGAAGCTCAATGAATTCATCATCCATATTGGCCATGGAGATCAATACTTTTCCAACATCTCCGACCGCAGGGATATTCAGCTCTTCCTTCAGGACACCGGTACTGCTCCCGTTATCACTTACCGTGATAACCGTCGTTACATCTATTGGAAACATCTTAAGTCCGGAAAGCAGACAGGAAAGACCTGTACCACCTCCAAAAACAACTACCTTTTTCATAGGACTCTTTTTCCTTCAAAAAGGGCCATCCCCCTTTGCAAAAAGGGACAGCCCTGGTTTCTAATTAAAATATACCAGCTCTTCCTCCGGCTTATCCGCCTTCTCGATCTTTACCGCCGTAAGCACGGGCCCCGGCCCCTGATACTCTTTGCGGAACTCCGTCTTTACCGTTGCTGTCAGCTTGATGAATTCTCTCTGCTTTAACCGGTCTGCAAACGCGGACTTACAAAGAAAGCCCACAAAGGTCACATCCTCTGCACAGCAGGTCATGGCGAAACGCCCCGGCACAAAATACCCCTTGGGCAGCTTATCGCCCCGGTACACCATAGCCGTAAAACGCATGGTCTTTCCCTCATATCTGTCCGGATGATCCATGGCATCCAGATACCAGAGACCGTAGTCATCATCCTCCAGATCGATCTCATCTGCTGTCACATCAAAGGGAAGGTCATCCTCGTCCTCATCCTCATCACTTCCGTCAACGGATTCATATATGATCTGTACCTGGCGGTTGGCAGCCTTTACCGAACGCCTCAGGGAGCCTTTCTTCGTATCCTTATCACAGCGGTTGAAAATTACCACATCGGAAAGCTTCACCAGCTCCATCATGATGGAACGCATATTGTTCAGGTACATCTCAAAGGTACTTGCATCAATCATGGTAAAGGTCTGTACCACCGGCCAGTTTCTCGGGAGAACCTTCAGAAGATCCTCCACCTTCCACATTCCGTTATACTCAAAAATCGTCATTTTCTGCCGGTGCTGGCGCTGCAGCGCTTTCAGGAAATCTGTGGTAAGCTCCTCAGGACTCTCCACGCTGACCAGAGCTGCGTTGTTTGCAGCAAGCATCTCCTCGTCATATTCCTCGGCGCCCTCCTCACAGCAGATGACAAGAACCTTCTTCCCCTCTGTAAACTCATGATCCTCCAGTATTTCTTTAATGAAGGAAGTCTTGCCGCTTTCCAAAAACCCTGTCGCTATATATACCGGTATCTCTAACATCTCTTCACATCCTCACTATACGCCAAATACCTTCTCGATTTCTTCTGTTTTCAGCTCGGTACCGATCACGCACAGGCGTCCGGTAACATCCGGTGTTCCCTGGCGAAGCTCATATTCACCCGGTACAAGGTCAAAGTATATCCATGTTCCGTCCTCAGCCGGAATCATACCCTTTGCCCTCAGAATCATACCGAATTCCTGGCTGTCTGCCATCCGCTCCAGGATTCCTCTGATTTCCTCCTGCTTATATTTATGATGCGTCTCCATTCCCCAGCTCGTAAACACATCATCCGCATGATGATGGCCTTCATGATCATGATGATGCTCATGGCCGCAGCCACAATCGTGATCGTGGTCATGATGATGCTCATGCCCCTCGTGGTCATGATCGTGATCATGGTCGTGATGATGCTCATGGTCATGCTCATGGTCATGGTCGTGATGGTGCTCCTCCCCGGGGGCATGATGATGGCCGCATTCCGGACAGATCTCTTCTTCCTCCATCAGTTCCATAACAAAATCATTTTTCTGCTCCATGGCTGCCAGAATCTGCGCTCCGGAAATCTCATCCCAGGGTGTGGTCACGATGGTCGCCTTATCATTTCGCTCCCGGATCATCGCAACAACCTCATCCAGTTTCTTATCCGATACCTTCTGCGTTCTGCTCAGGACAATGGCCCTGGCACTCTCGATCTGATTGTTATAGAACTCACCGAAATTCTTCATGAACATTTTGCATTTCATGGCATCTGCAACTGCCGTGTAGGTGGAAAGCTCCACGTCGCTCTCCTCTGCAACCTTCAGCACTGCCTTCATAACATCCGACAGCTTGCCCACACCGGAGGGCTCAATGATAATACGGTCCGGAGCAAACTGCTTCAGTACATCCTTCAGTGCCGTCCCGAAATCCCCCACCAGAGAGCAGCAAATACAGCCCGAATTCATCTCCGTGATCTGAATACCGGAATCCTTTAAAAAGCCTCCGTCAATTCCAATCTCACCGAATTCATTCTCAATCAGCACCACCTTCTGTCCCTGAAAGGCTTCCTCCAGAAGCTTTTTGATGAGTGTTGTCTTACCGGCTCCAAGGAAACCGGAAATAATGTCTATCTTTGTCATTTTTTGTCCCTTCCTGCTCTTTCAAACTATATAAAAAAATAACAATAGGTTCCAAATACACGGTATCTTACGACACCTAAGGTATTATAACGCGGATCTTCCCGTATTTCAAGGCTTCCGGGGACGCCGCTTACACGTATAAGAATCCGCGGTGATTTTCATCACGTTTACGATGGATACCAGCCGTTCGTTAAATGAAAAATCCTTTCCGGTCTGGCAGGACATGAGAATGGACAGCCCCTTCATTTTTTCCTCCGGGTCATCCACAATCTCTGCCCTGCCGTTTCCCATCATGCATGCATAGGCATAGCCGTACTGACAGGGAAGCTTTCCCTCGATCGCCTCATGGTCACAGTCGATCTCGAAGGCAACCTGTCCGTTTTGCCGGATCAGATCCCACTTCTTCCCTTCCAGACTTCCGTGCACATAAAACACCAGCTTTCCCTCCGCAAACGTATAGCCGTAATTCATGGGCACGATATAAATCCCCTCTCCGTCATGCATTCCGATACGTATCACGTCAGCGGTATCCAGAATTCCCCGGATCTCTGCCGGATCCGTCACTTCCCGGTCTCTTCTTCTCATAATTTCCTCCCATTCTCTTATTATGACGCATTCTGCCTGATGCCGGATGCCACCGACAAAAGGATCAGGGCCGCTCCCAGAAGCGCAAATTTCCCCACACGCTCTCCGTAGAACAGAAATACCCAGACCGGATTGAGCAGTGCTTCCATCAGCCCGATCAGCGAAGCATTCACCGGACTGGTCATACGGACTCCTTTTGCAAAAATCGCATAAGGCAGTCCTACCTGAAAAATACCAAGTGCCAGCACAGCAAGCATGCCTTTCCCATCCAGATGCCAGATATCTTTCCAGTACGGAATCGAAATGAAAAAGGACATCAGAAAGGCCAGCATGCTGGCATCATTGCTGCTGGAATCCGGAAGGGAGTTGATAAAGAACACTCCCGAAAATGTCAGGCCGGAAAAAATTGCGATCAGATTTCCCAGCAGATGTCCTCCATCCAGCTGATCCATAAAAAACAGAAACATCCCCAAAAAAGCCGTCCCCATAATCAAGAGCTGGCTTTTTCGGGGTTTTCGCTTCTGATAAATGCAGTCCCAGATAAGTACAAAAACCGGAGCAAGATACTGAAGGACGATGGCATTCGCAGCAGTGGTCAGCTTCGTTGCCGCCACATAACATATATTCGTCAGCATAACACAGAACGCCGCAGCTATCACCAGGCGATTGATACGTATCTTAATTCCCCTCCGGTAACATACAAAAAACAGAAAGGCAATCAGTGACCGTGCTCCGTTGATCGCAATGGGATGTGCCGGTATTACCTTTACAAGGACACCTCCCATGGACCAGAGCACAGCTGTCATCAGAATATACAGATTGCCTTTTTGGTCAGTCCTCAAAGGACTCCTTCAGTTTATCCATAAAGCCCTTGCGTTTCGGCTTATCGGATTTGTCACTCTCATCCTTTGAACGGTTCAGACTGTTTCCGCTTGCCATATCAAACTGACGCAGGAGCTCCTTCGCCTCATGGCTCAGTTTATCCGGTGTCTGAACAACCAAAGTCACATAATGGTCCCCTCTTGTATTCTTATTTCTCAGAGACGGAACACCCTTGCCCTTTAAGCGAACCTTGGTATCCGTCTGAGTACCCGGCTTCACATCATAGATGACCGGTCCGTCAACAGTATTGATCTTCAGTTCTCCTCCCAGTGCAGCCTGTGCAAAGCTGATGGGCACTGTAGAGAAAATATTCATATCCTGACGCTGGAATACAGGATGCCTGGATACCACAACCTCCACCAGAAGATCTCCTCTCGGCCCTCCGTTTGTTCCGGGTTCCCCCTTCTCGCGGATCCGGATGCTCTGTCCGTTGTCAATACCTGCAGGAATACTCACCTGGATCTTCTTCCTGCTGGAAATGTATCCCGTACCATAACAGTCCGGACATTTCTCCTTGATCACCTTTCCGGTTCCGTGACAGTCCGGACAGGTCTGAACATTCCGGACCATTCCAAACAGGGACTGCTGCGTAAATACTACCTGGCCCTTGCCGCCGCACTTGCTGCAGGTCACCGGAGAGGTTCCCGGCTTTGCTCCGGTTCCGTGGCAGGACGTACACTCATCCTTCAGATTCAGCTCCAGTTCCTTCTCACAGCCGGAAATCGCCTCCTCAAAGGTGATACGGACACTTGCCCTTAAATTGGCTCCCTTCATCGGGCCGCTGCTGCCTCCCCGGCTTCTTCCGCCGCCGAAAAAGTCTCCGAAAATATCTCCGAAGATATCTCCCATATCCATATTATTAAAATCAAAGCCGCCTGCTCCGCCGGTTCCGTCAAAGGCCGCATGACCAAACTGATCATACTGCCTGCGTTTCTCCGGATCGCTCAGAATTGCATATGCCTCCGAGGCTTCTTTGAATTTCTTTTCTGCTTCCTTGTCTCCCGGATTCGCATCCGGATGGTATTTTTTCGCCAGTACGCGGTATGCTTTCTTAATGGCAGCATCGTCTGCCCCCCGGTCTACGCCAAGCACCTCATAATAATCTCTCTTGCTTTCTGCCATTTTCGTTCTCCTTCCGCAGCCATCCCGGCACATTTTTCTCTGCCGAACCGCTGCTGCCATTTTTCCCGCTCATGCGGAATGCCTTGAATAACCTGCGTAAGGAACTCCTGCGGCGCTAACGCGCGACCGCAGGAGTTCCTTACGTTCAACCCGCAGACTCCTTACACGGAGCAGCTGCGCTCATTTTTATGATATTATACCTCTCTGTAGTCACCGTCAACCACATCATCATCCGGCTGACTTCCGGCTCCTGCCTGGCCTGCGCCCATGTCAGGTCCCGGCTGGCCCTGTGCGCCAGCTGCGCCCTGTGCCTGCTCGTATACCTTTGCGAACAGCTTCTGTGCACTGTTCATCAGCTTCTCCTTGGCAGCCTTCATGTCAGCAACCTGAGCCTCTGTCATGTTCTCAGCCGGTGTAGCCTCAACCATGCTCTTCAACTCGGATAATGCAGCCTCAACCTCAGCCTTGTCAGATGCATCCAGCTTGTCGCCGACCTCTTCCATAGCCTTCTCGGTCTGGAATACCATGGCATCCGCATCATTTCTTGTATCTACTGCTTCCTTACGGATCTTATCCTGTGCCTCAAACTCTGCTGCTTCCTTTACAGCCTTCTCGATATCCGCATCAGACATATTGGATCCGGAAGTAATCGTGATATGCTGCTCCTTACCGGTACCCAGATCCTTTGCGGATACATTTACGATACCGTTGGCATCAATATCAAAGGTAACCTCAATCTGCGGAACTCCTCTTCTTGCCGGCGGAATTCCATCCAGACGGAACTGTCCGAGTGTCTTGTTGTCTCTTGCAAACTGACGCTCACCCTGTACCACATGGATATCTACAGCGGTCTGATTATCTGCTGCGGTGGAGAAGATCTGGCTCTTTTTGGTCGGGATCGTGGTATTGCGCTCGATCAGTCTCGTAGCAACGCCTCCCATGGTCTCAATGGAAAGAGACAGCGGTGTTACATCCAGAAGGAGGATATCCCCGGCACCGGCATCTCCTGCCAGCTTGCCGCCCTGGATAGCTGCACCGATAGCAACGCACTCATCCGGATTCAGGGTCTTGCTGGGCTCATGTCCGGTCAGCTGTTTTACCTTCTCCTGTGCAGCCAGCATACGTGTGGAGCCGCCGACAAGCAGTACCTTGGACAGATCAGCTGCAGTCAGTCCTGCATCCTTTAACGCGTTCTGTACCGGAACTGCGGTACGCTCGATCAGGTCTCTGGTGAGCTCGTCAAATTTTGCTCTGGTCAGATTCAGATCCATATGCTTCGGTCCCTCAGCGGTCGCTGTGATAAACGGAAGGTTGATATTGGTCGTCGTAGCGGAGGACAGCTCCTTCTTGGCCTTCTCTGCTGCTTCCTTCAGTCTCTGAAGAGCCATCTTATCATTGGAAAGGTCCACGCCTTCGGATTTCTTGAATTCATCGATCATCCACTGGGTAATGCGGTTATCAAAATCATCGCCGCCCAGATGGGTATCACCGTTGGTGGAAAGAACCTCAATGACACCGTCACCGATCTCGATGATGGATACATCGAAGGTACCGCCGCCCAGGTCGTATACCATGATCTTCTGTTCCTTCTCATTGTCCAGGCCGTAAGCCAGAGCTGCTGCTGTAGGCTCATTGATAATACGCTTTACATCCAGGCCTGCGATCTTGCCGGCATCCTTGGTTGCCTGTCTCTGTGCATCGTTGAAATATGCAGGAACCGTAATAACAGCCTCTGTTACCTTCTCTCCAAGGTAATTTTCCGCATCTGCTTTCAGCTTCTGCAGGATCATTGCAGAAATCTCCTGAGGAGAATATTTCTTATCATCAATGTTTACCTTATAGTCCTGGCCCATATGTCTCTTGATAGAGGAAATGGTCTTCTCTGCATTGGTAACTGCCTGACGCTTTGCAGGCTCACCTACCAGACGCTCACCGGTCTTTGTAAATGCCACAACGGACGGTGTGGTTCTTGCTCCCTCTGTATTTGCGATAACTACCGGCTTACCGCCTTCCATAACTGCCACGCATGAATTTGTTGTTCCTAAGTCAATACCTATAATCTTGCTCATTATCAAGACCTCCTATAAAATCTATAAACTTTCATTATCAGCTTTTATCTATCACAAGCACTTTCGTGCGTTATGTGCTCTAGTTTGCTACCTTGACCATGCTGTGTCGGATAACGCTGTCCCGGTAGGTGTAGCCCTTCTGGAACTCTTCCAGTACTACATTCTCTCCGACGGAATCATCTTCTGTATGCATCACTGCATTGTGAAGGTTGGGATCAAACTCCTTGCCTACCGCTTCAATGGGCTTAACCTCCAGCCCCTCAAGCACAGTCATCAGCTGCTTGTAGGTCATCTCAACTCCCTGGACGAAGGGATCCTCCTTCTGATCCTCTGTCACACTTCCCAGGCCCCGCTCAAAATTGTCGATCACGGGAAGAATCTTTTCGACCACGCTCTTCGCTCCCACCTCGAACATGGCGGATTTTTCCTTCTCCGTCCGTTTCCGGAAATTATCAAACTCTGCCATCTGACGTTTTACCCGGTCGGTCAATTCTTCGATCTGAATATCCTTCTTGTCTTTCTTATCTTTCTTTTTCTTTCCGAAGAAGCCTTTCTTCTCTCCGTCGGCATCCGGATCTGCTTTTGCCTCATCCGGATCGTCGGCATCCGAAAGCTCTTCCTCTGAAGCTTCCGTGTCCTCAGCTTCGGACCCGGTTGATTCCTCCGCTTCCTCCTTCTGATCCGCCTCTTCCTGTGCGGCCTCTTCGGCCTGCTTCTTCGCTTCTTCCACTGCCTGTTTTACGGCATCCTCATTTTTGAATTCTTCTCTATCCATTTCTAATCATCACTTTCTTCCTTTTTTCCGGATTTTCTGTAAATCCCATCCAGCTGTGCCATCAGTGTACGCATCGTCTGAATCACCTTATCGTAATCCATTCGTTTCGGCCCAATGATTCCCACCGTTCCCTGCATACCGTCGCCCAGATCATAGGTAGCAGTCACAACGCTGCAGTTCTTCATGGCCTTTACCGGAGCCTCCTGCCCGATATACACCTGAATTCCGGTTCCGTTCTCCTGTACGTTCTCCATTGTCTCCTCGATCAGGCTGGCCAGAGGCCTCTTATCCTCCAGCGTACTGATCAGCTCGGTTGCCCGGCTGTTGTCCGAAAGCTCCGGATACCGGAGAATATTTGTAGCTCCGCTGGTGTAGATCTCCATATCCTCCTCATCGATCCGTATGGCCTCGGCCACCGCATCAATGACACTGCTCACCACATTGGTGTGTATCCCCGCCTGTTCCTTCAGCTTCGAGATCATTCCAAGATTGATCTCCTCCAGGCTCAGGCCGTTCAGACTGGAATTCAACAGAATGTTCAGCTTCAGTAGCGTCTCATTGTTCATATTGTCTTCCAGGTCGATGATTTTATTCTTGACGATGTTTCCTTCCACAACGATAACCGCCAGCAGCTGGCTCTCATCCACCTTGGACAGCTGAATGAATTTCAGCTTGTTGCGGTGATATCTGGGAGCGGAAATGATGGAGGTATAATTTGTGTTGTCCGCAAGCACCTTGACTACCTGCTTCAGCACCTGCTCCATCCGGTCTGTCTTCTCAATCATCAGCTCCTTCATCTCTGTCATTTCCCGTTCTTTCTCTTCCATCATGGTATCGACGTAGAGACGGTAACCCTTGTCGGAAGGAATTCTTCCTGCAGAGGTATGGGGCTGAAGGATAAGTCCCATCTCTTCCAGGTCTGACATCTCATTGCGGATGGTCGCAGAACTCAGATTCAGATCCGTATACTTGGAAATGGTTCTGGAACCAACCGGCTCTCCGGTCTCCAGGTAATTCCGGATGATCGCCTGAAGGATCTTCTTCTTTCTCTCATCCAGTATCATTCTGCTTCCTCCTTTTCCTTTGTTAGCACTCATTTGGTTGGAGTGCTAATATCTATGTAAATAAAGCTATCACTTTCCCTATTATTTGTCAATAGGTTTATATTTTTTTTATAAAATTATTTCTTCCTCATTTTTAAGTGAAATCAAACAGGGAAAGCTGGTTGGATTCCGGAAGATCTCCCAGAAGCCCCAGATCATCCATCAGATCGATCACCGTCTTGGATACCTTCGTCCTCTGGCGGAAATCATCCTTGGACAGGAAGGGACCGTCCTTGGCTGCCTCTACAATCGCTTCGGCCGCCTTATCTCCCATGCCGTCAATCGTACTCAAAGCCGGCATCAGCTTTTCTCCCACGATCTGAAAGCGGGTAGCCTGCGCCGTAAAAATATCGATCGGAACAAATTCAAAGCCTCGGGCATACATTTCCTGTACACTGCGCATATCCTTCAGCGTATCCTCCTCCTTGTTGGACAAAAGCTTTGCTTTGCGCCGGGTTTCATAATCTTTTATATGAAACTCCAGCCGTTCTTTTCCCAGACACATCAGCTCATAATTGAAGCTGGTGGCACGGATACTGAAATAGGCCGCATAATAAGCCAGCGGATAATATACCTTACAGTAGGCAATTCTCCAGGCCATCATCACATAAGCCGCCGCATGGGCCTTCGGGAACATGTATTTGATTTTTTCACAGGACCAGATATACCAGTCCGGCACATCATGGGCAATCATATCCGCTTTCCACTGCGGCCAGCTGTCGCATTTTCCCTTTGCCACGGTTCCTTTTCGGACCGCCTCCATGATCTTGAAGGACTCCTCCGAATCCAGCCCTTTGCCGATCAGATAAATCATAATATCATCACGGGTACAGATCGCAGTGGAAATTGTCGCCTTCCCCTCAAGGATCAGCGTCTGAGCATTTCCAAGCCATACATCTGTTCCGTGAGCCAGACCAGCGATACGCACCAGGTCGGAAAAAGAGGTGGGCTTCGTATCGATCAGCATCTGCATGGCAAACTCTGTTCCGAACTCGGGAATTCCAAGAGAGCCAAGCCGGATGCCGCCCATGTCCTCCGGCTGTATGCCCAGGGCGCTGGTATTCTGAAACAGAGACATGACCTTCTTATCATCCAGCGGAATTTTTTTTGCATCAATTCCGATCAGATCCTCCAGCATTCGGATCATCGTCGGATCATCATGTCCAAGAATATCCAGCTTCAGCAGGTTATGGTCGATGGAATGGTAATCAAAATGGGTTGTAATAATATCCGTCGTCATGTCATTGGCCGGATGCTGCACCGGGGTGAAGGTGTTGATCTCCTCTCCCAGCGGAAGCACAATGATTCCTCCCGGATGCTGTCCGGTCGTCCGGTGAATGCCCACACAGCCCTCGGCGATCCGCTCAATCTCGCAGCTTCTTTTGCGGATCCCCCGATCTTCAAAATATCCGCGGACATAGCCGTAGGCCGTCTTCTCCGCTACGGTCCCGATGGTTCCGGCACGGAAGGTCTGGCCGGCCCCGAAAATAACCTCTGTATATTTATGGGCATTGCTCTGATATTCTCCGGAAAAGTTCAGATCGATATCCGGCTCCTTATTTCCCTTGAAGCCCAGGAAGGTCTCAAACGGAATATCGAAGCCTTCCTTTTTCAATGGTTTCCCACACACCGGACAATTTCTGTCCGGCATGTCACAGCCGGCCCGGCCGGCATAAGCCTTCACTTCCTCCGAGTCAAAATCACTGTAATGGCAGGAGGCACAGTAATAATGGGGACTTAAGGGATTTACCTCTGTAATACCCGACATGGTCGCCACGAAGGAGGAGCCAACAGATCCCCTGGAGCCAACCAGATATCCGTCCTCATTGGATTTCCATACCAGCTTCTGGGCAATGATATACATCACGGCAAACCCGTTGGAAATAATGGAATTCAGTTCCCGCTCCAGCCGTTCGGTTACGATGGGCGGCAGCTCTTCCCCATAGATCTCATGGGCCCGGTTATAGCAGATCTCCCTCAGTATCTTATCCGAATCCGGGATCACCGGCGGACACTTATCCGGCCGCACCGGCGAGAGGGGCTCAATGCAGTCAGCGATCCGGTTGGTGTTGGTAATAACCACTTCCTCTGCCTTGCGGCTGCCCAGATATTCAAACTCCTTCAGCATTTCCTCCGTGGTGCGCAGATACAGCGGTGCCTGGTCATCCGCATCCTTAAAGCCCTTGCTGGTCATGATGATTCTTCGGTAAATTTCATCCTCCGGATTCAGAAAATGCACGTCACAGGTAGCTACCACCGGCTTGTTGAACTGTTCTCCCAGTTCTACGATCCGGCGGTTATAGTCTCTTAAATCCTCCTCCGATTTTGCCGTGGGATTCTCTCCCTTCAGCATGAAGGCATTATTTCCGATGGGCTGTATTTCCAGATAATCGTAAAAATTCACGATTCTCGCGACTTCCTCTTCCGAGCTGTTGCGCACCAGTGCCTGAAACAGCTCTCCCGCCTCACAGGCAGATCCCAGGATCAGCCCTTCCCGGTATTTCTGCAGCAGCGATTTCGGAATTTTCGGCTGTCTCTGATAATATTTCAGATGAGAAGCGGAAATCAGCCGGTACAGGTTCGTCCGCCCGGTCTCATTTTTCGCCAGGATAATGGCATGGTGAGAGTGCAGCTTGCGGATGGCCTCCTCCGAAAGGCTGCTCATCCGGTTCACCTCATCCAGGGTATGAATATCCATTTTTTCCAGCATTTCCACAAATTTCACAAAGATCTCCGCCGTGCAGCCGGCATCGTCCACGGCCCGGTGATGATTTTCCAGCGAAACCCCCAGTGCCTTTGCCACGGTATCCAGCTTGAACCGGTTCAGGTTCGGCAGAAGAATCCGGGCCAGAGCAACCGTATCCACAATGGTGAAGCTCTTCTCAATGCCCAGCAGCTTCAGGTTATGCTTGATAAAGCCCATATCAAAATCCGCATTATGGGCCACCATCACCGCATCCCGGCAAAACTCCATAAAATCCGGAAGGACCTGATCCACCGTCGGAGCCGTGAGAACCATTTCATCGTTAATGCCCGTCAGCTTCTCGATCTCAAAGGGAATCGGTACCCTGGGATTGATAAAGGTGCTGTATTTATCTGTGATCACACCGTTGGTTACTTTCACGGCACCGATCTCAATGATCCTGTTTTTCAGGCTGGAAAAGCCCGTGGTCTCAATATCAAACACCACATAGGTATCCCGGAGACTCTGGTTTTTCGAATGCTGGATGATCTCTTTCAGATCATCTACCAGATAAGCCTCCACACCGTAAATCACTTTGAAATCACTGCCCTTCGGCACCGCATGACTGGCATCCGGAAAGGCCTGGACAATTCCGTGATCCGTCACGGCCAGCGCCTTATGCCCCCAATCCATGGCACACTGGATCAGATCCTTCACATCCGAAACTCCGTCCATATCGCTCATCTTCGTGTGACAGTGAAGCTCTACCCGCTTTTCCGCGCTGGTATCCATTCGCCGTTTCCTGAAATCCGGGATTTTCTTGATTCCCACAACAGATCCGATGGTCAGCTCACTGTCAAATTTATCAATGGTCGTAACACCCTTCAGCTTAATAAATGCACCTTGCCTGATCCCAGCCAGAATATCAGGCAGGAATTCATTTTTGGTGAAAATCTTAATAGTCATGGTATCGGTAAAATCCGTGACATTGAGAATGATGATCGTCTTCTCTCCCCGGATCTCCCTGGTCTCCAGGGATGAAATCTTTCCGTGGATAGTAACCTCGCCCATCTCCCCCAGAATCTGGTCCATGGGGATTGCCTCATCCTCAAAATCTCTTCCATATAAAACATCCGGATTATCCGAACGCCGGAAGCTTCCGCCAAAGCCCCCGAAAGGCTCCTTTTTCCTTGCAGCATCCCCGCCTCCTGTGAAGTTCTTTTTCTCCTTCTCAGGCGGCACAGCCTTTGGAGTCTTCTTCGTATCCCACGGAAGTTCCTCTTTCGAAGACAGCTCCATCGGCTCCCCTTCCGAGGCGCTTCTCGTCTGCTTTACAATCTCCTGAATCTCCTGGGCAATCTGCTGCTCACTGTTCCTGCGGTGCCGGCTTTCTTTCGGCTTCGCATACTCCACTTCTGTAATCAGATCCATCCCGCACCGCTCGCAGAATATCTTTTCCAGTACCCGGACAATTTCATCACTCTTTTCCCGGGCCACAATGCTGTCCCCCATCGTGATCCGCAGCTTCCGGTCCTCCACAAATTCCCATTTTGCCTGGGCAAACAGATTATATTCTACCTGACTGTAATTTTTAAACTCGGTCAGAATACTGTCATAATACACATCCATCAGTGTCCGGGGAGAATACTGTCCGGACAGATGAAATTTTTCTATGATCTTTATCACCATACGAACCCGGGGAAACAGCTGCTGTTTGATCTGCTGCTGCGCCTGGTAAATCTGTTCCTTCTGGATCAGCCTGGAGCTTTCCAGATAAATTTTCAGAATGTCCTTGTTCCTCGTGGTGGATACCCGTTCCACTTCTGTCTGGGCAAATATATCCCGAATATCTGCCGACAGCTTAAGACCCGGGAACACCTCCATGAACCCTTTTGCCATATAATTCTTATCCCTCTTCCAGTGTTCGTCCTGCGTTTCTTTTCATCAGCCGTTCCATTGATCCAGTTCTTCCCTCAGTGCAGAAAGGAGCTGGCTCTCCGGCACCTTCCGGATGATCTCCCCCTTTCGGATCAGAAGACCTTCTCCGATTCCTCCGGCGATCCCGAGATCAGCCTCCTTTGCCTCCCCCGGGCCGTTTACCACACAGCCCATCACGGCCACTCTGATATCCAGCGGATACTGCTGCACCATGGCCTCCACCTGATTAGCCAGCCCGATCAGATCAATTTTCGTTCTTCCGCAGGTAGGACAGGATACCACTTCCACACCGCCCCTGCGAAGCCCCAGCGTTTTCAAAATCAGCTTTGCTGTCCGCACCTCTTCCAGCGGATTTCCGGTCAGAGACACACGGATCGTATCACCGATCCCCTGATAGAGAATGATTCCCAGACCGACGGAAGACTTGATATTACCCGAATATACGGTCCCTGCCTCCGTGATGCCCACATGCAGCGGATATGGAGTCTTCCCTGCCAGCACCTCATGGGCTTTCACACACATCATAACATCCGAGGATTTGATGCTGATGACCAGATTATCATACCCCAGCTCCTCGATCAGATGTACCTTATCCAAGGCACTTTCCACAATTCCCTCTGCAGTTACCCCGTGATATTTCTCCACCAGCTCCTTTTCCAGAGAACCGCTGTTTACACCGACGCGAATGGGAATGTTCCGTTCCTTCGCTGCGTCCACCACCGCCTTTACCCGGTCGCGGCTCCCGATATTACCCGGATTAATCCGGATCTTATCCGCCCCGTTCTCAATGGCGGCAATCGCCAGCCGGTAATCAAAATGAATATCCGCCACCAGCGGAATATGGATCTTGCTTTTGATCTCCTTCAGCGCCCGGGCAGCCTCCGGTGTAGGCACCGTACACCGGATGATCTCACAGCCGGCCTTCTCCAGCTCCAGAATCTGCTCTGTTGTGGCACGGACATCCTCCGTTTTTGTATTTGTCATGGACTGGATGAGGATGGGATTTCCTCCTCCGATCACCTTATTTCCGATAGTAATGGACTTTGTATGGGAACGAAACATAGAATTTTCCTCCTTTTTTACTTTCTTTCTTATTCTAACACGGGTATACTGATTGTACAAGAAAGCACAAAAGGGGATTTTTATGAAAGAACTTTTACCGAATATCTATTATGGAACGATTCCCGCCGAAACGGCCTCTCAGAATGATGTGAACATTTATATGATCCATGACCACTCACAGACCCTGTTCATTGACAGCGGATATGATACCCGCTCCTCCCTGCATTTTTTTCAGGAGGTATTTTCGCAGTTTCATATCCGTCCGGAGAAAACCATCCTGTTCCTTACCCACTATCACATCGATCATACGGGTATGGCCTGGTGGTTTGATCAGCAGGGCATCGATATCTATATGCATGAAAAGGAATATGAGGATGCACGCACCGGTCTTGCCCGGGTCCGTACCGAAATCTGCCGTACCTGCGGCCTCCATGACGCGGAGATCGGTGTCCTTAAGAACCGGGTATTCGATTCCACAGATTACCGCCCCTTTTTCTTTGAAGCCAAAACCCTCCGTGGCGGAGAGCTTCTACAGATCGGCCCCTACCGGTTCCGTGCGGTCCTTCTGCGGGGACATACCCGGGCACAGCTCGGCCTCTATGAGGCCAACGCAGGAATCCTTTTTTCCGGGGATCATATTCTGAAAGGAATTTCCCCCATCGTGATCACCGAAGGCATTGATCAGCATTACCTGCGCACCTATTACCGGGACCTGTCCATGGTATCCTCCCTGAAGGTCCGTTATCTGCTTCCGGCGCACAGCAGAATTCTTACCAGCCCCCAGGAAGTAGATGAGGTTATTTCGGAGACCGAGATTTCCTATGCACATCTGTGTGATACCGTAAAGCAGATTGTGAAAGCATCCGCGCGTCCCATGACTGCCTATCAGACCGTCCTTAAAATCTACCGAAGAACCCGCACTGCCATGCGGCCCGCCCTGGGCCTCCGGCAGTATCTGATGACGCAGAAGGTGCTCTGCGCTCTCGAATATCTGTATGATCAGGACCAGGTGAGCCGAACCATCCTGTCCGATGGTTCCCTGGCCTATCATTATTGAAAAAACCCTGACCGTTTTTGAAAAGACAGCAAAAGCCGGGACGCAAAAAATCATGCCGTCCCGGCTTTCTTTTCATACCTTATTCAATACCGTTTAACCCTGCTCGTGATACCGGCCAAGGAATTCTCTTGTCCGCTCATTACTCGAACGGAACATCTCCTCCGGAGTCGTCTCCTCCACGATCACACCCTTATCCATAAAAATCATCCGGTTCGAAACCTCCCGGGCAAAATTCATCTCATGGGTCACGATGACCATCGTCATCTTCTCCTTCGCCAGTTCC
>JALERW010000189.1 GCA_022763925.1 Lachnospiraceae bacterium | reverse complement strand
GGAGATACCAGCGGAATAACCGGCAGTGATCTTCTGATCGTAGGAGCGTTCACAATTCTGATGTATACGGGGCTGATTCTCCTGGGAATCCCGATAGGAGCTCTTTTTGGGAAGAATAAAGAAGAAAAGCTGATGTACAAGCTGATGACTGTCTTTTCCAACGTGGCATTTATCGGAATTCCGGTGGTAAAAGCCCTGTACGGAGATGTGGCGGTGATTTATGCGGCGGTCTTTAACCTGGGTTACAGCTGCTGTTTTTATACATATGGAATGCTTCTGGTGGATCAGGCGGCAGGCGTGGGAGAACAACATCTTTCGCTCAGGAGCCTGTGGAATCCGGGCGTGGTAGCCTGTGTCCTGACGCTTCTTCTGACGGTGACCAGGATTCATCTGCCCTTCTTTGTCAGCGGGCCTGTGGAATACATGGGAAATGCCTGCGTACCCATCGCTCTTATTACGGTGGGAGTTTCCCTGGCGCAGAACGACCTG
The DNA here is from genome assembly GCA_022763925.1 of Lachnospiraceae bacterium. GTDB lineage: Bacteria > Bacillota > Clostridia > Lachnospirales > Lachnospiraceae > JAGTTR01. The sequence goes on along the minus strand of JALERW010000189.1, from coordinate 4,177 downwards.
AAGACTATTTTTCTGGACTGGAAAATCTATGCTTTTTCTGCCATTAAGCTGGTGCTGATCCCAATTATCGTGGTCCTTCTTCTTCATTTGATTTCTCTGGATCCGGTCATTCGCGGTGTGACAGCTGTGATGATCGCCATGCCGGTAGGAAATATGGCAGTGATCGCACCGGAGAGTATCGGAATAGACAGCAGCATCTGTGCCAGAGGCGTCATGATTACCACGATCCTGACGCTGGTGACCGTTCCGCTGGTGGCGGTATTTCTGTGATCATAAATAAAAATCCTCTGCATACGAACAAGTATGGAAAGAATAATTAATAATCTCCCGCATACATTGTAAAAACGGTGTTGGCGGGGGATTTCCCTTTGAAGGATTATATTGAAGAGCGGGCAGTGGAGATTGCCAATTATATTATTGAGACAAATGCGACGGTGCGGCAGACCGCCAAAAAGTTTGGAATCAGTAAGAGTACGGTACATAAGGATGTCACTGACCGTCTTGTGCGGATCAATCCGGCTCTGGCCGGACAGGCGCGTCTTGTACTGGACATCAATAAGTCAGAGCGGCATATTCGGGGCGGCATGGCAACGAAGGAAAAATATCAGCATCGGCTGTAGGTTCACACCGGGAGAGAGGAAGATAGAAGAAGAGAGAAGGAGAGAGCAGGTATCCGCTTGGAAAAAGAAGGATATCTGCTTCTTTTTTGAATAGAAGTGTTATTTCAAAATGAAAAATTCGCTTTGAAAATAGAAATTATAGAATAAATATCGAAAAAATGTCGAAGACAAGCTCAAATTATGATATAATATTAATATAGTTCTAATATTATTTTAATGAATGAAATAAATGGAGAAAAAAAGATGGACGGGATATATCTGGCACACAAAAATGAGAATGGTGAAGAACAGACTTTAAAAGAGCATTTAGAGGGAACTGCCAGACTCTGTGGAAGGTTTGCTTCTTCGTTTGGAGTGTATGATTGGGGATATTGCTGCGGGATGCTGCATGATATTGGCAAATATTCTCTTGCATTCCAGGAACGGCTTAACGGCAGCGAGAAAAAGGTGGACCATGCTACCGCAGGAGCGCAGTTGTGTTGGGCAAAAAAAGGGATTTATCCGATAACTGCATATTGTATCATGGGGCATCACAGCGGTCTGCCTGACACGGGCGGAGATGGTGATACCGGAGACAGAGCAACATTTACAGGGCGTTTGAGAAAAAAATTGGAAGATTATCATGCCTATGAAAAGGAAATTCAGATACCGCCTTTGTCGCCGCCGCCTTTTCAGCCTGGAAAAACGGAAAATCAGGGATTCTTTTCTGCTATGTTCATACGAATGCTGTATTCTTGCCTTGTGGATGCAGATTTTCTGGATACGGAATGTTTCATGAACGGTGGAAACATAAAGAGGGACAGTGGGGACCCCATAGATTTATTATATGAAAGGCTGGAGGCATATATTTCTGGATGGCTTGAACATAAGGAATGGAATACGATCAATGGGCGGAGAACGGAAATATTGAGAAATTGTCTGGAGATGGGACAAAGAGAAAGGGGCCTCTTCCGTCTGACAGTTCCTACCGGAGGCGGAAAAACAGTGGCTTCACTGGCATTTGCCTTGCGTCATGCAAAAGAGAACGATATGGATCGGGTTATCTATGTGATCCCATATACAAGCATCATTGAGCAAAATGCAGAAGTTTTCCGGAATATTCTTGGCGAAAGAAATGTGCTGGAGGATCACTGCAATGTAGACTATGAGGCAACGGAAGAATTAAAACTGATGCAGCTCGCAACTGAAAACTGGGACAAGCCGGTGATCGTTACAACAAATGTACAGTTTTTTGAGTCACTTTTTTCCAATAAATCTTCCAAATGCAGAAAACTGCACAGTATGACAAACAGTGTAATTATTTTTGATGAGGCACAGATGTTACCAAATGATTATCTGAAGCCGTGCCTGGCTGCAATGGAGCAGCTGATCCGGCATTACCGCAGTACAGTGGTTCTCTGTACTGCAACACAGCCGTCTTTGCAGGGTATTTTATCGGAAGATATGACAGGAGTGGAGTTGTGCCCAAGGATGGAAGATCAGTTTTCTTTTTTCAAGCGGGTCTCTCTTAAGAATCTGGACAAGCTTTCAGAAGAAGAGCTGATACACCGCTTGGAAAAAGAAAATCAGGCGCTTTGTATATTAAACACAAAAAAACGAACTCAAAAAATATATCAGGAAATGAAAGGAGAAGGCGTTTATCATCTGTCAACGGCAATGTATCCGCTTCACAGAAAACGTGTATTAAAAGAGATCAGAGAACGGCTGAATGCATCAGAGAAATGTATTGTGATTGCGACAAGTCTTGTGGAGGCTGGTGTAGATTTGGATTTTAAGACTGTTTACAGACAGCTGGCCGGTGCGGATTCTATTATCCAGGCGGCAGGCAGATGTAATCGGGAAGGGAAAAATTCGGCAGAAGAGAGCATAACTTATATTTTCAGACTGAATGAAAAGGAATATGTACCAGGACAGCGGCAGCAAATGGAGATTACAGCAAGTCTTCTAGAGGATGGGGAACGGCTGGATGAGTTGGAGACAATACAGCAATATTTTGAGATGCTGTATCATTTCAGGGGAGAAGGTCTGGATAAGAAAAACATTATGAAGGAATTCAATAAAGGCAGATTTTCCTTTGCAAAAGTTGGAAAAGAATTCCGCCTGATCGAAGATCATACTAAGACGATACTGATCACAAAAGAAAAACGGGCAGAGGAAATCAGAACAGAATTAAACCTGAGAGGGATAACAAAACGTCTTATCCGTGAAATGGGACAATACTGCATCAATGTATATGAAAATGATTTTGATAAAATGCAGGCGGCGGGCATGCTGCTGCCCTTATGCGATGGAATGGAGAAGGAATACTTTGTGCTGCGAAATCCTGAGGATTATACAGAAGATATGGGACTGATGCTGGATGCGGAATATGGGCAGGCAGTGTTATTCTAAAGGGGAAAGGGAAGCGTCTGTGCACTTCCCTTTCCCTGCTCCTTAAACAATGAAATTAGATATTTCAATCCACGCTTATGACATTTCTCCTATGAGAATTGACAAAGGACGTATTTAACATATCATAAGATTGAAAAAAAGTAAAATAGACATTGACATTATAATTATAAGTGGTAATATAATAATTAACATTGAAATTAGATGAAAAAAGAAAGGAGAGCTTATGATAATCTATCACGGCAGCAGAGAAATTGTAGAGTTTCCTGAAGTACGGAAAGCGGTGTTTAATAAGGATTTTTATTTTGGATTCTATTGTACAAGTTATAAAGGGCAGGCGAAGCGGTGGGCTACCAGGTACGGAAAGAAAGGATATATTAACAGTTACGAATATGTTCCCAATGGACAATTAAAATATTTGAAATTCGACGAAATGACAGAAGAATGGCTGGATTTTATTGTGGCTTGTCGCCTTGGAACACCGCACAGTTACGATATTGTGGAAGGACCTATGGCTAATGATACGATTTTTAACTATGTACAGAATCTGGTAGATGGAAAAATATCGAGAGCAGCATTCTGGGAGCTGGCGAAATTCAGTCATCCTACCCACCAGATCAGTTTTCACACAATTTCGGCCCTGAACACATTGACGTTCAGAGAAAGCGAGGAGGTATATGGGAACAAAAAATAACAGTAAATTGTTTTATACATGCAGCCTGATAGAATTTATCGGGAGAAAGATAAAACGGACCAGAAGGGAGGTTGTGGACTTTCTGGGAAACGATGTGCTGGAGCGGATCTATGAGTATTCAGATATATTTCATTGCGAACCGATCGAAAAGGTTGCAGCTGAATTTATAGAAGAAGTGCATATGACAGAAGGGGTGTTTAATAATGTGGCCGACTGCCGGTATCATATTCCGGATTATTGGACAATCGGTGAGGTCTATGAACGGCTGATTGAGGACTGTTATCCGGATGAAATGATACTGGAGGGGCTCTGGGAGGTATATCATTCCTGGATTGATGAGAGTATTTCAGACTATAATACCGATTTCTATTATCAGCCCCGGGATTATATTGCGGCATGTTATGTCCGGGGGGAGATTTTATAAATAGGGGGTGCAAAAATGGGAAAAGGAGTTAAGGTGAGGGTCTGGGGAGAG
>JALERW010000191.1 GCA_022763925.1 Lachnospiraceae bacterium | reverse complement strand
CCCAGATCCCATACGAAGGTATAGGCTGCAAGACCTCCAATGAAGAGCATTGCCAGTGCCAGCAGCTTGTACAGTGTCTGGGAAAGCCAGTTGTCTCCGAACAAATAAGCCACGTTGGAGCGGGCATAAAACAGGATGCCGATAAAAGTGGAAAAGCTGAACAGCCACAGGATCACAGCAATAAATATTACGCCGAAATTCCCGAGATGATACTGCATGGCCGCCTGAAGGAGATCCATCCCCTGAAGGCCCAGGGTCAGATTGTTCGGCACGAGAAGCAGAATCATGGCAGTACAGCTGCAGATCACGATTGTGTCGATGAATACGCCGAAGGACTGGAGAAGGCCTTCCTTGGCAGGGTGATCGATGTCAGCTGCGGCCGCCGCACAGGGGGCTGAGCCGCTTCCGGCCTCATTGGAAAACAGTCCCCTCTTGGCTCCGTTCATGAGAACGGCTCCGAAGCCGCCGGCTGCTGCCTGGCGAAGTCCGAAGGCTTCTGTGAAGATCCGTTGGAAAACTGCCGGAAGCTGCCCGGCATTTTTTACAATGATAAAGATCGTCAGCAGAAAATATACTCCGGCCATAAGCGGGACAATAACGTCCAAAACCCGGATGGTGGCATATTTGCGCAGCACGATAACAGCAGAAATCAAAACGAGAAGGATTGTTGTGTAAAGAGGCGGAATGGAAAAGGCATTCTCAAAAGCAGAGGAAACGGAATTTCCGATGACCTGACTGATCCCACACCAGCAGATCAGCCCGGATAAAGCAAAGAGAGAGGCGGTTACAGACCGTTTCCCCGCACTTCCCTCTTTTATGAAAAGGCGGTGGATATAGTAGGCAGGACCGCCGCGGTATCCTCCGTAGAGAGGATCTTTTTCTTTATACAGCTGAGCCAGGGTTGCCTCGGCAAAGGCTGTGGAGGAACCCAGAAGGGCGGTGATCCACATCCAGAACACTGCGCCTGCTCCTCCGGCAGAAATGGCAGCCACAACGCCGACCAGATTGCCCATGCCGACTCTGGTGGCAGTAGAGACAATCAGTGCCTGAAGACCGGAAATGGAATTTTTATCCGAAGAGCTCTTCTTTTCAACGGTGATTCGAAGCATTTCCGGAAAAAGCCGGAAGGGCAGAAAGCGGGTGCGTAAGGTAAAATAAATGCCGGATGGGATCAGAATGAGAACCAGAAGAGAAATACCGACGGTTCCTCCTCCGGGAAGGGGAAGAGTAACAAGATCTCCCCAGAAAAGCCGGTAGACGGCCTGAAACAGCTGTATCATGTGAATTACCCCCTCAATCATTTTTCCTTTTTGTAATTCCTTATTATTTAGTATATAATGTGGATAAAGATCCGTCTAATTAATGGTTTTGATATTTACAATCGAATTTCTCGATAATGAAAAGGAGGTTCCGTTTTGGATATAAGAAGTCTGACCACTTTTATTCAGGTGGCGGAATCCGGCAGCTTTACAAAGGCGGCCAAAAAGCTGGGCTATTCCCAGTCCACGGTGTCTTTTCAGATTAAACAGCTGGAAACAGAACTGAATTCCCGTTTGTTTGAGCGTATCAATCATACCGTGATGCTGACAGATAACGGACGCATGCTGCTTGGATATGCAAATCAGATGCAGAAGCTGGACAGGGAAATGCAGGAGGCGATGCAGAAGGAGCAGAAGCCTCGCGGCCATATCCGTCTTGGAATGGCAGATTCTCTGTGTACTTCCCTTCTGGAAGCGGATTTTATGGATTTCAGGAAACAGTATCCGGAAATTACACTGAAAATTATTGCGGCGGGGACAGAAGAAATGTTCCGTCTGCTGGATCACAATGAGGTAGATGCGATTCTGACTCTGGATAATCATATTTATAATACAGATTATGTGACTGCCCGGGAAGAAAAGGTGGGGATACATTTTGTGGCCGGTGCCCGGACTTCCTTTGCAGGGCAAAAGCAGCTGTCGGTTCAGGAACTGGTGAAGCTTCCGTTTATTCTGACGGAAAAAGGGATGAGCTACCGGAGGCTGATGGATGAGAGGCTTGCCCGGCAGTCACTGGAGGTGCGCCCGGTTCTGGAAATCGGAAGTGCGGATCTGATTGCTTCTCTGGTGGAGCAGGGAGTTGGAATTTCTTTCCTCCCGGATTATGTGACCTGCAGGAAAATCAGAGAGGGAACACTGGTTTATCTTAACGTGCAGGATTTTGAGATCGAGATATGGAAACAGCTTCTGTATCACAGGGACAAGTGGGTTTCTGGCCCTCTGGATTCGGTGCTTGGCTATTGCGTTCAAAGAGAATTTCTGAAGTAAAAATATTGGAAGAAAACAGGATTTGTGATATTCTTATATAAAGATGTTGGGGTCAAAATCATTTGACCCCATGATGCCTTCGGATTTTTCCGTGCTTCGCACTCTCAAAATCCGAAAACATTCGAAATCCGCTCATTTTTCTTCGAAAAATGGCTACCTTCTCATGTTTAACGGGTCCCAAAGTCATGATTTTTCATGCAAGCATGAAAATCATGACCTTTTGACCCTGGCATCATATAAATAAAGAAAAATCATGTGCAAAAAGTGGGGCAAAAAAGATGCAGGAGAGAACACTGGGATATCAGGACAAAAAGGAATTGGCAGCAGTCGGAAAAGCTCTGTCTTCGGAGGTACGTCTCGATATGCTGAGGCTTCTTCAGAAAGATTCCCTGAATGTAAATGAACTGGCTCAGAAGCTGTCAATTCCGTCCTCTTCCGCTGCCATGCATGTAAAAGCACTGGAGGAAGCGGGGCTGATTGTCACGGAGCTGAAGCCGGGGGTGCGGGGCTCCATGAAGGTGTGCACAAGGCAGCTGGATGCTCTGTCGATCCGGCTTCTGGAGGACGAGGCGCAGGATGTTGAGGCAGAGACCATCTGTATGCCGGTAGGCAATTTTGTGGATTATGACGTGCACCCTACATGCGGAATTGTCAGTGACAGAGAATTCATTGATGAAGAGGATGAACCACGCTGCTTTTATAATCCAAACCGGATTTATGCACAGCTGATCTGGTTTGGCTCCGGTTATGTGGAATACCGTTTTCCGAATACGGGACTGAAAAACCGGGAACTGAAGAGCGCGGAATTTTCTGCGGAGCTCTGCTCCGAGACACAGTTTTATAATATGGACTGCCCGTCGGATATCACGCTTTGGGTCAACGGAAAGGAAGCGGGTACCTGGAGGTGTCCCAGTGATTTCGGAGGCCGCAGGGGAAAGCTCAATCCGGACTGGTGGCCTGACCGGAACACCCAGTACGGGAAGCTGAAAACCTGGCGCTTTACACCGAAGGGAACCTACATCAACGGCCGGAAGGTGGCCCAGACAACTCTGAAGGAATATGAGTGGGAGGCAAATCCGTATATTTCGATTCGTATCGGCATCCGCAAGGATGCGCAGAAGGTGGGGGGAATCAATATTTTCGGGGAGAGCTTTGGAGACTATCCCCAGAATCTGGTGCTCAAGCTGTTTTTCTGATGATCTTCTGCTTTGAAACATAAATCATGTTTTGAACCAAAATATATGATAAAATGGTTTACAGGGACAGGGGATTTTGCTATAATCAGATCAGAAAAACATAATTTTTGTTTCAAAACATAAATTATGGAATATAGACGGGAAGATAAAAAATAAAAAGGGAAGGAAAGCAGACTATGAAAGCAGAAGTGTTGGGAAAATTTAAAGAACTGTTTGGTGCGCAGGGAGATATTCGCTGTTATTTTGCACCGGGACGTGTGAATCTGATCGGTGAGCATACCGATTATAACGGCGGACATGTGTTTCCGTGTGCGCTGACCATTGGCACCTATGCGGTGGCAAGGAAGAGAGAGGATCGGGTGCTTCGGTTCTATTCCATGAATTTTGAGCAGCTGGGTGTTATTACATCCAGTCTGGATGATCTGGTTCCGGACAAGGCAGCAGACTGGACCAACTACCCGAAGGGAGTCATGTGGGCCTTTGAACAGAGAGGGCTGAAGCTGGATGCAGGGCTTGATATTCTCCTGTTCGGAAATATCCCCAATGGTTCCGGTCTTTCCTCCTCCGCATCGGTGGAGGTTGTTACCGGCGTGATATTGAGAGATATGTTTGGCTTTGAGGAACTCACCAATATTGATCTGGCGCTGATCGGTCAAAAGTCCGAGAATGAGTTTAACGGCGTAAACTGCGGCATCATGGATCAGTTTGCCATTGCCATGGGAAAGAAGGATTACGCGATTTTCCTGGATACCAGCGATCTGAGTTACACCTATGCGCCGATTAAGCTTGAGAATGCGAGAATTGTGATTGCTTCCAGCAACAAGAAGAGAGGACTGGGAGATTCCAAATATAATGAGCGCCGGGCAGAGTGTGAGAAGGCACTTGAGGAGCTTCAGACGGTGACGGATATCCGAAGCCTCGGTGAGCTGGATGAGAAGACTTTTGAGAAAGTAAAGGATGCCATCAGGGATGATGTGCGTCGGAAGCGCGCAAAGCATGCGGTATATGAAAATCAGCGAACCATCAGGGCAGTGGATGCGCTGAAGGCCAATGATATCAGAAAATTCGGCGAGCTGATGAATGCCTCTCATGTTTCCTTAAGAGATGATTATGAGGTGACCGGAAAAGAACTGGATACACTGGTGGAAGCAGCCTGGGAGGTTCCGGGTGTGATCGGCTCCAGGATGACAGGAGCGGGCTTCGGAGGCTGTACGGTCAGCATTGTTGAAAATGATTCCGTGGACCGTTTCATCGAGGAAGTCGGAAGAAAATATAAGGATACGATCGGCTATGCGGCAGATTTTTACGTAATTGACGTAGGAGAGGGCGCGGGTGTTCTGTAAAACGCTTTGCGGGCAGAGTCCGGGCGATCGGTATGGAAGAAAGGAAGGAAATGCAATGAAGATTTTGGTAACAGGCGGAGCTGGTTTTATCGGAAGCCATACTTGTGTTGAGCTTCTGAATGACGGATATGAGGTTGTGGTGGTAGACAATCTTTACAATGCCAGTGAGAAGGCGCTCGACCGGGTGGAAGAGATTACAGGAAAGAAGCTGAGCTTTTATAAGGCGGACCTTTTGGACGAGCAGGCGCTGAATGAGGTGTTTGACCGGGAGAAGATTGACGCGGTGATTCATTTCGCAGGTCTGAAGGCTGTGGGAGAATCTGTGGCAAAGCCCCTGGAATATTATCATAACAACATTACCGGAACTTTGATTTTGTGCGATGTGATGAGAAAGCATGGAGTGAAGAAGATCATATTCAGCTCTTCTGCCACTGTCTACGGAGATCCTGCATTTATTCCGATCACCGAGGAGTGTCCCAAGGGCAAAATCACCAATCCTTATGGACAGACGAAGGGAATGCTGGAGCAGATCCTGACGGATCTTCATGTGGCAGATCCGGAATGGAATGTGATCCTTCTTCGGTATTTCAACCCCATCGGAGCGCATAAGAGCGGCCGGATCGGAGAGGATCCAAAGGGTATCCCCAACAATCTTCTGCCTTATGTGGCGCAGGTGGCTGTGGGCAAGAGAGAATGCCTTGGGGTCTTCGGAAACGATTATGATACGCCGGACGGAACCGGCGTCCGAGACTATATCCATGTGGTGGATCTGGCGATCGGTCACGTGAAGGCGCTTAAGAAGATGTCTGATGCGCCGGATGTCCGTATTTACAATCTGGGAACCGGAAAGGGCTACAGCGTTCTTCAGGTTGTGGCAGCCTTCGAGAAGGCCTGTGGGAAAAAGATCCCTTATGAGATCAAGCCGCGCAGGGCCGGGGATATTGCCACCTGCTATTCGGATGCAACCAAGGCAAAGGAAGAGCTTGGCTGGGTGGCAGAAAGAGGACTGGATGAGATGTGCGAGGATGCATGGAGATGGCAGTCCATGAATCCCAACGGGTTCGAGGCCTGAGAATTTTTATTGGAAAAAGGAAAGGGAACAGCAATGATAAACGAGAGTATTTATAAGCTGGTGAATTACGGACTGGACACCGGCCTCGTTTTACCGGAGGATAAGATTTATGTAACAAACCGGATTCTGGAAGTGCTGCAGCTGGATGATTATGAGGAACCGGAAGAGGGATGCCAGGTGTCGGATCTGGAGCTGATTCTGGAGGAACTGCTGGATTATGCGTGGGAGCGCGGAATCCTTACAGATAACGGGATCGGAAGCCGGGATCTTCTGGATACAAAGCTGATGGGCTGTCTTGTACCGCCCCCAAGTCAGGTGATACGGGAATTCAGAAGCCGGTATGAGGAAAGTCCTCAGGCCGCCACAGATTATTTCTACAAATTCAGCCAGGATACGGACTATATCCGCCGCTACCGGATACGGAAGGATAAAAAATGGGTAACAAAGAGTGCCTATGGGGATATCGATATTACCATCAACCTGTCCAAACCCGAGAAGGATCCCAAAGCGATTGCGGCTGCGAAACTGGCAAAGCAGAGCGGCTATCCAAAGTGTCAGCTCTGCAGGGAGAATGAGGGCTATGCCGGAAGACTGAATCATCCGGCAAGACAGAATCACCGGATCATTCCGATCACCATCAACGGAGGAGAATGGGGCTTTCAATATTCTCCGTATGTGTATTACAGGGAACACTGTATTGTGTTCAACGGACAGCATATCCCGATGAAGATCAACCGGGAAGCATTTGTAAAGCTCTTTGATTTTATCAAGCTGTTTCCGCATTATTTTATTGGCTCCAATGCGGATCTTCCCATCGTGGGCGGCTCCATTTTAAGTCACGATCATTTCCAGGGAGGAAATTATGAGTTTGCCATGGCGAAGGCACCGATAGAGCAGCATTTCGTGATTCCCGGTTATGAGGATGTGGAGGCCGGGATTGTTCACTGGCCGCTGTCTGTGATCCGGACAAGATGCCGGGATGAAAAGCGGCTGATTGATCTGGGGGATTATATCCTGAATAAATGGCGGGGTTACACAGATGAGTCTGCTTTCATTTATGCACAAACAAATGGAGAACCTCATAATACGATCACACCGATCGCGAGAAAACGGGGGGATCTGTATGAACTGGATCTGGCACTGCGGAATAATATCACGACCGAAGAGCATCCGCTGGGCGTTTATCATCCCCATGCAGAGCTTCATCATATCAAAAAAGAAAACATTGGACTGATTGAGGTGATGGGACTGGCGGTGCTTCCGTCCAGACTGAAGGATGAGCTGGAGCTCCTGGCAGAGTATCTTGTGGAGGGCAGGCAGGTGCGCAGCTGTCCGGAGCTGGAAAAGCATGCGGACTGGGTGGAAGAGTTTTTGCCGCGGTATGAGAAGGTGACACGGGAGAATGTCATGGATATCCTGCAGGAGGAGGTTGGACAGGTATTTGTCCGGGTTCTGGAGGATGCCGGTGTGTACAAATGTACAGAAGACGGCAGAAAGGCTTTTGCAAAATTTATAGAGACACTGTAAGGATGAGAAACGGTGCAGACGGCGGTCTGTGCCGTTTTGCATATGGAAAGGGAAGCGGGCACTTGCCGTATGCGCATATCTTTGCTATGATAATAAGGAAAATAGTTCTTACAATTAGAGCGGAGATGTAAAAATGAAATATTGTTATGAGTGCGGAACAAAATTGACAGAAAAATTTCTGGAAAATGAAGGAATGATCCCATACTGTGAAACGTGTCAGGAATTTCGTTTCCCTATTTTCAGTACGGCGGTCAGTATGGAGATATTTAATCCGGAGAAGGACAAGGTGCTGTTGATTCAGCAGTATGGAAAAAAGAGGAATATCCTTGTGGCAGGCTATGTGAATAAGGGAGAATCTGCGGAGCATGCCATGGTCCGGGAAGTCATGGAGGAAGTCGGACTTCATGTGGTTGAGTATAAATTTAACCGAAGTGAGTATTTTGAAAAGAGCAATACACTGATGATCAATTTTGCATGTGTGGTGGATTCGGAGGACTTAAGCCGCAGGACAAAAGAGGTGGACAAGGCCGAATGGTTTCCTCTGGAGGAGGCGAAGAAGGAAATATATCATAACAGTCTGGCGGAGAAGTTTCTGCTTGGCGCTCTGGATCGGCATTTGTATCCGGACAGTAAATGAGAAAGGAAGGATAAGGAATGGCAGCAGGTGAGATGGCGCTGCTTTATCATCTGGAGGGTGAGAGAGCACGCAGACTGAAATTGATTTTTGTTCAGAACAAGATCCGGATCCGTCAGGTAGAGAGGCAGGAGTATCTTCAGCCGATAGGGGTGCTGGCGGGGATCCTGGATGCTTCCGAAGAGATTCCTCTCTATGACGGAGAAGAATTCGGGGAGGAGATGCTTGTGCTGAAGGGGATTTACGGAAAACGACTGGATCTCGTTCTGGCGCAGATGAGAAAGCTGAAGGTGTCTGTGCCGCTGAAGGCGGTGATTACAGAACATAATCTGTCATGGAATTCTGTGCAGCTGTATGAAGAAATACGAAAAGAACATGAACAGATGAAGCAGTGAGTCAAGTATGATATCCGCGCAGGCACTGTGCGGGAAAAGGAGAGGGTATTATGACAGAGACAAGACCGTATGTAAGCTGGGAACTGATGGGGGATTTTATGACGGCGGTATTCGTAAAGCTTGGAGTGCCGAAGGAGGATGCTGCGGTATGTGCGGATGTGCTTATGGAGAGTGACCGCCGGGGAATCGAAAGCCATGGCTGCAATCGGTTCAAGCCTATTTATGTGGATCGGATACAGCAGGGGATTTTAAATCCGGTGACGGAGTTTGAGGTGGTGCGTGAGACGCCGACGACTGCAGTTGTGGACGGACATAACGGGATGGGTATGGTGATCGGAACACGTTCCATGCAGATGGCGATCGACAAGGCGAAGAAATTCGGCATGGGCATGGTGGCGGTGCGCAATTCCACCCATTATGGTATTGCAGGATATTATGCAACCATGTGTACCAGAAATAATATGATCGGAATAACCGGAACCAACGCGAGGCCTTCGATCGCACCCACCAACGGAGTGGAAAATATGCTCGGGACGAATCCCCTGACCTTCGGTATCCCTACGGATGAGGAATTTCCCTTTGTACTGGACTGTGCAACGTCTATTTCCCAGAGAGGAAAGATTGAGTATTTTGCAAGAATCGGAAAGGAGACGCCGGCCGGCATGGTAATCGGACAGGATGGAGAAGTGCTGACAGACAGTAAGCAGATTCTTGTGGATCTGACGGAAGGGCGTGCGGCGCTTGCACCCGTGGGAGGTGTGGGAGAAGAGATGGCAGGCTATAAGGGCTATGGATATGCCACGGTTGTGGAGATCCTGTCGGCAGCGCTTCAGGCCGGAAGCTTTCTGAAAATGCTTACCGGAAAGGATGAGAATGGCAATAAAATTCCATATCCTCTGGGACATTTCTTTATTGCCATCGATACGGAAGCTTTCGTGGGAGCCGAGAGCTTTAAGAAGACGGCAGGAGATATTCTGCGGCAGCTGCGTTCCTCCAAAAAGGCTCCCGGGAAAGACAGGATCTATACAGCCGGAGAAAAGGAATACGAGGTATGGCTGGAGCGGAAGGATAAAGGTGTTCCGGTCAGTGAGAGTGTACAGAAGGAGTTTATCCGCATGAGGGATGAATTCGGCCTGACGCAGTTTCATTTTCCGTTTGAATAGCAGCGAAACAAATACCGCATGCCTGCATACTATATATGGAATGTATCTGTATGAAAAGAGGTAATGGGAATGCCTTTTTCCGTGATAATAGATGCGGGACACGGCGGAGGAGATCTTGGCGCTGTACATGATGGCCGGCAGGAGAAGGATGACAATCTGAGGCTTGCCATGGCGGTGGGCAGACTTCTGGAACAGGCCGGCTATGATGTGAGCTATACCAGAACTACAGACATTTACCAGACTCCTTATGAAAAGGCGCAGGCGGCCAATGCTTCCGGGGCGGATCTTTTTGTATCCATACACCGGAATTCAGCGGAATATCCGGATCAGTATACCGGTGTGGAGACGCTGGTGTATGATGACAGCGGCCTGAAGGCGCAGATGGCCAGAAATATTAATTCCAATCTGGAAAAACTGGGATTTCGGAATATCGGTGTTACGGAGCGCCCTAATCTTGTGGTGCTCAACAGTACGCAGATGCCGGCACTTCTTGTGGAGGCCGGATTTATCAACAGCGGGAAGGATAATCAGATCTTTGACCGGCAGTTTGACGCAGTTGCCAGGGCAATCGCCGATGGAATTGAAGCGGCGGCGGGCCCTGCAGGGAAAGAAGTATATTATCGGGTGCAGACGGGCCTGTTCCGTAATCGGGATAATGCGCAGCGAATGCTTTACCGGCTTCTGGGTCAGGGCTTTCCGGCATTTCTTTCCTATGAAAACGGTCTGTTCCGGGTTCAGGTAGGCGCTTTTAAAAACATGGAAAATGCCGTACGTATGGAACAGCGGCTTAGAAATCAGGGATATGAGACCCTGATTGTGACAGAGTAAAAGAGACGGTCCCCAATGAAAAGAGGGGACTGTCCCTTTTTTATAAACGGTTTGTTTTTGGCACATGTGCGAAAGCACAGGCCAGGGCAGGAAAGACAAAGCCTATCGACAGCATAATCGGGAGCGCTGCAGGAAAATACAGGATCTGAGCTGCTAGAAGAACAGATGAGATCAGAAGTGCTCTTAAGGTAGGCCCCATCTGTTTAAAAGCCAGGCCAACTGCTGGTCTGAAGAGAGATTCCCCTTTGGGCAGCTCAGAAAGAAGGGGGAACAGATGGATCAGAATTCCCCACAGAAAGATAAGGGCCAGAAGAGAAATGGCTGTAAGAGGAACAAACAGCCAGTTTTCACCGGAAAGCCGGACATAGAACAAAAGACCGGTTCCGAACAGAAGACTTGCCGCGAAAGCAGCCAGCCCCCAGGGAAAGGCTCTGAAAAAGCAGGAACGGAAAGCACGAAGATAAACGCGTGCGGGCTTTTCTCCGGTGAACTGATCCCGGACAAGAAGTGTTGTGCAATGACCAAGAGCAGCCAGCGCAGGCCCCAGGGTAAGGACAGGAAGGCCGGTAAGGAAAAATAAAATATTCCATATGACCAGTGCGGCGAGATCGTCACTTAAGATCTCGCCCAGTGGTTTTCGGGTTCGAAGCTCAGGTGCAGAAGACCCCTGAGAAGATGTCTTTTTCAAAAGGTGTTGCCTCGCTTTCTTCGGATATTATTGGTTTCTTTAATAAAGACTATAAAGAAACCGGGGATATTTTGCAAGAGAAAATCGTGTTAGAACGCAGAAACCAAAAGAACAAAATGTTTTGAAAACACAAAGATATGGTAAAAGTGCATAAAAAGGAAGGGGTTAAATAATGCATTATTACTGATTTTGCGGGAGAAAGGAAATAATGCTTGCAAAATTCTTTGGGAAAGTGTACTATATTGACATAAGGAATTGGAAACGTTTCCAAAAGAGGCTTTCAGGGGAGGTTCCAATTCGGAAGATGTTTCGCATTAATATTCCATATTAAATGATTAAGGGAGGAAAAGAAATGAAAAAGAAGCTTTTAGCACTTGTGCTGACCGGCATTCTGGGTGTATCCTTATTATCCGGCTGCGGCAGCAAGGAAGAGTCTGCATCTGAGCCTGCAGCGGAGAAGACCGAAGAAGGCAAGGAAGAGGCAGCAAGCGCAGAGGGTGGTTCAGTTTATTACCTGAACTTCAAGCCTGAACAGGATCAGCAGTGGCAGGATCTGGCCAAGGCTTACACAGAGGAGACCGGTGTTGAGGTAACGGTTGTTACAGCTGCATCCGGTAACTATGAGACAACCCTGATGAGTGAGATGGGCAAGAGCGGTGCACCGACTCTGTTCCAGGTGAACGGACCGGTAGGTCTTGCTAACTGGAAGGACTACTGCTATGACCTTTCCGGCTCTGACGTATACGGCGAGCTTACGAGCGACGGATTTGCTTTAAAGGAAGGCGATGCTGTATATGGTATTGCATATGTAATTGAGTCCTATGGAATTATCGTGAACAAGACTCTGCTGGCTGAGGCTGGCTACAGCATTGATGATATCAAGTCTTTCGATGATCTGAAGAAGGTAGCTGAGGACATCACTGCACGTTCCTCTGAACTGGGCTTTGCAGCATTTTCTTCTGCAGGCATGGACGGATCCTCTGACTGGAGATTCAAGACCCATCTTGCAAACCTTCCGATTTACTTTGAGTATCAGGAAGACGGAATCGGAGCTACCGATGCCATCAAGGGATCTTACCTTGACAACTACCGCAATATCTGGGATCTGTACATCAACAACAGCACCTGCGATCCGGCAGAGCTTTCCGCTAAGACCGGTGATGACTCCCGTAACGAGTTCCTTGCAGGAGAGGCAGTATTCTTCCAGAATGGTTCCTGGGAGTACGGCAACCTGACAGGAGACGGCAAGTTCACAGATGATGATCTGGCTATGATCCCGATCTATATCGGAGCAGGTGATGAGGCGAATCAGGGCCTGTGTACCGGTACCGAGAACTACTGGTGTGTAAATGGCACAGCAGACGAAGCAGACATTCAGGCAACTCTGGATTTCATGTACTGGTGTGTAACATCTGAGGAGGGAACCTCCGCTATGGCAAATGATATGGGCTTTGTTATCCCGTTCAAGAACGCTGTGGAATCTCCGAACCTGTTTGTAAAACAGGATGCTGAGATGACTGCTGCAGGAAAGAATCCTGTATCCTGGAACTTCACGACCATGCCGTCTGAGGAGTGGAAGAACGGTGTAGGTTCTGCACTGACCGCTTATGCTGCTGATCAGACCGACGCGAACTGGGATGCTGTTGTGGCTGCATTTGTTGACGGATGGGCTACCGAGTATCAGCTGGCCAACGGCAACTAATAACAGAGTGATTTTGAATAGTATGTAAATAGCGAAACCTGATAAGGGGCGGGCAAGAGACTTGCCTGCCCCTGTTTTGTTGAAAGCGGGAATATCCCGGTTTCCGCAGGTAAAAAGCAGAAAGGAGTGTTTTTATGGAGAAAGCACTGAAAAAGTGGTCGCCGCTATTCGTGCTCCCAACCCTGCTCGCATTCCTGATTGGCTTTATTATCCCGTTTGCTGAGGGACTGTATCTGTCCTTCTGTCAGTTTACAACGGTTGGTAATGCTCAATTTGTGGGACTGGCGAATTATAAAAAAGTTTTTTCGGATGCATCCTTCCTGAATTCCTTTAAGTTTACGGTTGTCTATGCAATCGCGGCCATTCTTCTGATCAATGTGATCGCCTTTTGTCTGGCGCTTTTGCTGACCCGCAAGCTCAGGGGGACGAATGTGTTCCGTACCGTATTCTTTATGCCGAATCTGATCGGAGGCATCGTTCTTGGATATATCTGGCAGATTCTGATCAACTGTCTGCTTTCCATTGCAGGGCAGCCGCTGCTCGCTCTGAATTCCAAGGCGGGCTACTGGGGCCTGATCGTCTTGATGTGCTGGCAGCAGATCGGTTATATGATGATTATTTATATTGCAGGTCTTCAGAACGTGTCGGATGATCTGCTGGAGGCTGCTCAGATCGACGGGGCTTCCGCATGGACGACTCTGTGGAAGGTAAAGATACCAATGGTTATGCCTTCCATCACCATCTGCGTATTCCTGACCCTGACCAATTCCTTCAAGCTGTTTGACCAGAACCTGGCTCTGACCGGAGGAGATCCGAATCATTCCACAGAAATGCTTGCCCTGAATATCTTCCAGACCTTCTATGCACGTGCAGGTGCACAGTGGAAGGGCCTCGGACAGGCGAAGGCAGTAATCTTCTGTCTGCTGGTGATTGTGATTTCTCTCGCACAGCTTAAGGCAACCCGTTCCAAGGAGGTGCAGCAGTAATGAGAAAACGCGGAAAAGCGATCGATACATTCTGGACCGTGCTGCTGTCGGCGGCATCCGTTCTGTATATGTA
>JALERW010000160.1 GCA_022763925.1 Lachnospiraceae bacterium | reverse complement strand
TTCGGATTTCCTATGAAACAAAAACACTCCGTGGGGATGCGCAGAAACGCATATGGAAAATTGTCACTTCGTGACATGCGTTTCGCGCCAAAGTGTACAAGTCCCTCATGAGTGAGGGATATAGGGAGTTGAAGTGGACTTTTCCACTTTGTTATTGCATCGGATATTATATCCCCAGCAGCAAATATTCTCCGCCCGGAAAATTATACGGAAAGGAATCCATCTCCATCAGTGACCGTTACTATCTTCTGGAAAGTGTGGAAGGAGGGGAAACCTGGGGCCGATATTCCTTTTTGGGCTATGATCCTGTGATGCGCATCACCTGCAAGGACCGGAAGGTTACCATTGAGGATTCGAATGGAGTACATACACAGATCTCGGAGCATCCGCTGGAAATTCCAAGAGAAATTTTGAAATCCTACCATTCTCCAAAAATCGATGGAATGCCTCCCTTTACCGGAGGCTTTGTGGGATATTTCGCCTATTCCATGATCGGTTATGTGGAGCCTGTGCTTCGGATCAGGAGCGGTGAGTTTGAGGACTTTGATCTGATGCTGTTTGACCGGGTGATTGCCTATGATCATCTGCGGCAGAAAATCTGTCTCGTTGTGAATATGAAGACGGATGACGTGCTGAAGAATTACGGAGAGGCAACGGCACAGCTGGAAGCCATGGCAGCGGTGATCCGTGACCGCAGTCCTCTGCCGGAACAAAAAAGGGGGAAGAAGCCAGAGTTTTCATGCAGCGTCACGAAGGAAGAATATTGTCGGACGGTGGAACGGACAAAGGAATATATTCGGGAAGGAGATATTTTCCAGGCGGTGATTTCCAGACAGTTTTCCAGTTCCTTCGAGGGAAGTCTTTTAAATGCCTATCGTGTTCTTCGGACGACGAACCCCTCTCCCTACATGGTATACATGCATATAGACGGGGAAGAAATCATGAGCACATCTCCGGAAACGCTGGTTCGCCTCAAGGACGGAAGACTGACCACCTTTCCGGTTGCCGGCTCCAGGCCCAGAGGAAAGACACCGGAGGAGGATCTTAAGCTGGAGCAGGAGCTTCTGGCAGACGAGAAGGAGCTGTCGGAGCATAACATGCTGGTGGACCTCGGAAGAAATGATCTGGGAAGGCTCTGCGAATATGGCTCCGTGGAGGTTACGGAATATCAGATGATTCACCGGTATTCCAGGATCATGCATATCTGTTCCCGGGTAGAAGGAAATATCCGGAAGGATATGGATGCTTTTGATGCAGTGGAGGCAGTGCTCCCTGCAGGAACGCTTTCCGGAGCACCGAAAATCCGGGCCTGTCAGATCATCGAGGAGCTGGAGAACTGTCCCAGAGGTATCTATGGAGGGGCGCTGGGTTATATGGATTTTCCATGGCATGAAATCCTATTTCTGCCAGAATGAGGACGGACAGATCGCTCCGGTGTATTCCATTTCCGCAGGACTGGATTATCCGGGGATCGGACCGGAGCATGCGATGCTTTCGGATACCGGCCGCGCGGTGTATGTCCCGGTAACAGATGAAGAAGCTGTGTCAGCTTTTGAATATCTTTCCCGGACGGAGGGCATCATACCGGCGGTGGAGAGTGCCCATGCCGTTGCCTATGCAAGAAAGCTGGCACCTGCAATGGGAAAAGATCAGATCATTGTTGTGAATATTTCAGGCCGCGGAGATAAGGACGTGGCCGCGATCGCAAGATACAGAGGAGTGGAAATATATGAGTAGGATAGCAGAGGCATTTCAGAATAAAAAGGCATTTATTCCCTTTATTACCGGCGGAGACCCGGATCTTGAGACGACGGAGAAGCTCCTTGCGGCCATGGAGGAGGCCGGAGCAGATCTTATTGAAGTCGGAATTCCCTTTTCCGATCCCATTGCGGAGGGACCGGTGATTCAGGAAGCGGATGCGCGGGCGCTGAATGCGGGCTGTACCATTGACAGGCTGTTCGACATGCTGAAGAGGGCAAAGGCGAAGTCCTCGATCCCTATGGTGTTCATGACATACGTAAATCCCATTTATACCTACGGAAAAGAAAAATTTATGAAACGGTGCGTTGAGGCCGGAATGGATGGTATCATTGTTCCGGATCTTCCATTTGAGGAGAAGGAGGAGCTGTCGGGGGTGTGCAGGACGTACGGGATCGATCTTATCTCTCTGGTGGCTCCCACCTCGCACGAGAGAATTACCCGGATCGCGAAGGAGGCGGAAGGCTTCCTGTATCTGGTTTCCTTTCTGGGAGTTACCGGTGTGAGAAATGAAATCACGACGGACATTGGAGAGATGGTGCGTCTGGTCCGGGAGGCATCGGATATTCCGTGTGCGGTGGGCTTTGGCATCTCCACTCCCGCACAGGCGGCAAAGATGGCTGCCCTGTCTGACGGAGCTATTGTGGGGAGTGCGATCGTACGCATGGTAGGAGCGTACGGAAGAGACTGCGTGGAACCAGTGTATCAATATGTAAAGCAGATGAAGGCTGCGCTGGAAGAATTATAAAAAGTATAAATAAATTATAAAATCGCTATTTTTTGAGAAAACTGTAAAAACAGAAGAAAACAGAAGATAATATGAGAAAAAGAAAAAATGGAAGAGAAAACCAAATGCTTTTTGGATTTGCTATGTGAGGGGAAATTTACTAGTATATGACTATCAGTTAGCACTCGATTTGAGTGAGTGCTGATATAAGAAAAGAAAGACACAGGAATTCGGAATAAAAGGAGGACTTTATTATGAAATTAGTACCGTTAGGTGACAGAGTCGTAATTAAACAGTTGGAAGCGGAGGAGACAACCAAATCCGGTATTGTTCTTCCGGGACAGTCCAAGGAAAAACCGCAGCAGGCAGAAGTCATCGCTGTAGGCCCTGGCGGAATGATCGACGGCAAGGAAGTTACCATGCAGGTAAAACCTGGAGATCAGGTAATCTATTCCAAATATGCCGGAACAGAGGTCAAGCTGGAAGATGAGACACTGATTGTTGTAAAGCAGGCAGATATCCTGGCAATCGTGGAATAAGAATGGAATTTGAGTTGAACTAGGAGGAATGAATCATGGCAAAGGAAATTAAATACGGCGCAGAAGCCAGAAAAGCACTGGAATCCGGTGTGAACCAGTTAGCAGATACCGTAAGAGTAACGCTCGGACCGAAAGGAAGAAACGTTGTTCTGGACAAATCCTACGGAGCTCCGCTGATCACCAATGACGGCGTTACGATCGCAAAGGAGATCGAGCTTGAGGATCCGTTTGAAAATATGGGTGCTCAGCTTGTAAAGGAAGTTGCAACCAAGACCAATGATGTGGCCGGTGATGGAACCACAACCGCTACGGTTCTTGCTCAGGCAATGATCAACGAAGGAATGAAGAACCTGGCAGCAGGAGCCAATCCCATCGTTTTGAGAAAGGGAATGAAGAAAGCAACGGATGTAGCTGTGGAAGCGATTGCGAAGATGAGCCAGCCGGTAGACGGCAAGAAGCACATCGCAAGAGTTGCAGCGATCTCCGCAGGCAATGATGAAGTTGGAGCAATGGTTGCGGATGCAATGGAGAAGGTTTCCAAGGACGGCGTTATCACCATCGAGGAATCCAAGACCATGAAGACCGAGCTGGATGTTGTGGAAGGTATGCAGTTTGACCGCGGCTACATTTCTGCTTACATGAGCACCGATATGGAGAAGATGGAAGCAAATCTGGATGATCCCTACATCCTGATTACCGATAAGAAGATCAGCAACATTCAGGATATCCTTCCGATTCTTGAGGAGATCGTGAAGACCGGCAAGAAGCTTCTGATCATCGCTGAGGATATCGAGGGAGAGGCTCTTACAACCCTGATCGTTAACAAATTAAGAGGAACCTTCACCGTTGTAGGCGTAAAGGCACCGGGATACGGCGACAGAAGAAAAGCAATGCTTCAGGATATCGCTATCCTGACCGGCGGCCAGGTGATTTCCGATGAGCTGGGACTGGATCTTAAGGAAGCTACTCTGGATCAGCTGGGACGTGCAAAATCCGTTAAGGTTCAGAAGGAGAACACGATCATCGTTGACGGTATGGGCTCCAAGGATGATATTGAGGCAAGAATCGGTCAGATCCGTGCACAGATCGAGGAGACTACCTCTGAGTTTGATAAGGAGAAATTACAGGAAAGACTTGCAAAGCTGTCCGGCGGTGTAGCAGTTATCCGTGTAGGTGCTGCCACCGAGCCTGAGATGCAGGAAGCAAAGCTTCGTATGGAAGATGCACTTGCAGCTACCAAGGCAGCCGTTGAGGAAGGTATTATCGCAGGCGGCGGTTCCGCATACATCCATGCATCCAAAGAGGTTGCAGAGCTTGTGGCAGGACTTGAGGGCGATGAGAAGACCGGTGCCAAGATCATCTTAAAGGCTCTGGAAGCTCCGCTGTTCCACATTGCTGCAAACGCAGGTCTGGAAGGCTCCGTCATCGTAAATAAGGTAAGAGAGTCTGAAGTTGGCATTGGCTTTGATGCATACAATGAAGAGTATGTCAATATGGTTGAGGCAGGCATCCTGGATCCGGCAAAGGTTTCCAGAAGCGCACTTCAGAATGCTACCAGCGTGGCATCCACACTGCTGACCACGGAGTCCGCTGTGGCAACCATTAAGGAAGAGCTTCCTCCGATGCCGGCAGGAGCAGGTGGAATGGGCGGAATGATGTAACTTTTTGCTGATCATACGAAATCCATAATAGAATACAAAGGCGTTTCAAAGTGTAAAAAGCTTTTGAAATGCCTTTTTTTATGAAATTGTTCTTTTTCGGCCAATAATTAGTTATTTATGCACATTTTTGCACACTTATATTTATGCATTTTTTTGAATCGTCATATGTGGACAAAATGTTAAAATTGTGCAACAATGAAAGGAAATATATGAATGGAGGGGTAGTCCATGAGTCTGGAAACAGAAAATAAGGTCCCGTTCAGAGGAACAAAGGAGCAGGAAGAGGAATTGCTCCGTGCAATTGAGGAACAGAAGGGCAAAGGCGGCTGTCTGATGCCGATCATGCAGAAGGCCCAGGAAATTTACGGGTATCTTCCGGAGGAAGTGCAGAAGATCATTGCGGATCAGCTGGAGATCCCGATGGAAGAGGTATATGGCGTTTCCACCTTTTACTCGCAGTTCCATCTGGCGCCCAAGGGCAAGTATCAGATTTCTGTCTGTCTGGGAACTGCCTGCTATGTAAAGGGCGGAGGAGATATTTATAACAAATTTATGGAGCTTCTGGGAATTGTTGACGGGGAATGTACTCCGGACGGTAAATTCTCTCTGGATGCCTGTCGCTGTGTCGGCGCCTGCGGACTTGCGCCGGTAGCGCTGGTGAACGATGAGGTATACGGAAGACTGACGGTTGATGATGTCAAAGGCATTCTGGATAAGTACAGAGATGAGGATTGATTGCGGGAGGAGTATAGGGAATGAAAACACTGGAAGAACTGAAGGCAATTCGAGATAAGGCGAAACAGGAGATGGAGGTACGGGAGGGAAACAGCGGCAAGGTACGTGTGGTAGTTGGAATGGCAACCTGCGGAATCGCCAGCGGTGCGAGGCCCGTTCTGAACAGTCTGGCAGAGGAGGTTCACCGGCTCCATCTGGATCATGTGGTGGTGACACAGACAGGCTGTATCGGACTTTGTCAGTATGAGCCAATCGTGGAAATATATGAGCCGGGAAAAGAGAAGGTTACCTATGTGAAGATGACCCCGGAGAAGGCCATTGAGGTTGTGGACAAGCATCTGATGCATGGGGTCGTATTGTCGAAATATACGCTGTCATCCACAGCGCTGTAGCAGGGAGGGAGAAGTTATGTATCGATGTCATGTACTGGTATGCGGAGGCACCGGCTGCTCATCTGCAAAAAGTATGGAGATAATGGAGAGCCTGGAGAAGGAACTGAAGGAGCGGGGGCTGGATAAGGAAATTGCTGTTGTGAAGACCGGCTGCTTCGGCTTGTGTGCCATGGGGCCGATTCTGGTTGTGTATCCTGATCAGGTGACCTACTGCATGGTTGCTCCTGAGGATGTCCAGGAGATCGTGGAGGAGCATCTGGTAAAGGGAAGACCGGTAAAACGGCTGATTTACGATGAGAGCATGCAGGGCACTGAGGAGACAAAGCGCCTGGAGGAGACGGATTTTTATAAGAAGCAGAAGCGTATCGCGCTTAGAAACTGCGGTATTATCAATCCGGAAAACATTGAGGAGTACATAGCAAGAAACGGATATGAGGCGCTGGGTCTGGTTCTGACGGAGATGACACCGGATGAGGTGATCCAGGTGATTCTGGACAGCGGTCTTCGGGGCAGAGGCGGTGCCGGCTTCCCTACCGGACTGAAATGGAAGTTTGCCTCCGGAAACCGGGGCAAGGTACAGAAATATGTATGCTGTAATGCGGATGAGGGAGATCCGGGAGCTTTCATGGACCGATCGGTTCTGGAGGGAGATCCCCATGTGGTACTGGAGGCCATGGCTATTGCCGGCTATGCCATCGGAGCATCTCAGGGTTATATTTACGTCCGTGCGGAATATCCGATTGCTGTACAGCGTCTGCAGACCGCCATTGAGCAGGCGAGAAAGTACGGACTGCTTGGCAGGGATATTTTTGCTTCGGGATTTGATTTTGATATTGAACTGCGTCTGGGAGCCGGTGCATTTGTATGCGGAGAGGAAACGGCGCTGATGACGTCCATCGAGGGACACAGAGGAGAACCGAGACCGAGACCGCCGTTCCCGGCTGTCAAGGGTCTGTTTGAGAGCCCGACGATTCTGAATAATGTGGAGACCTATGCAAACATTCCGCAGATCATCCTGAACGGCGCAAAGTGGTTTGCGTCCATGGGTACGGAGAAGTCCAAGGGAACCAAGGTATTTGCCCTGGGAGGAAAAATCAACAATACCGGACTTGTGGAGATCCCCATGGGAACGACTCTGCGCACGGTTGTGGAAGAGATCGGAGGAGGTATCCCCAACGGAAAGAAATTCAAGGCGGCTCAGACCGGCGGTCCGTCCGGCGGCTGTATTCCTGCAGAGCATTTTGATATCCCCATTGATTACGACAACCTGATTTCCATCGGCTCCATGATGGGGTCCGGCGGACTGATCGTCATGGATGAAGATACCTGTATGGTGGATATCGCAAAGTTTTTCCTGCAGTTTACGGTGGATGAGTCCTGTGGTAAATGTACTCCGTGCCGGATCGGAACCAAGCGCATGCTGGAGATTCTGGATAAGATAACGGAAGGAAACGGCACAATGGAGGATATTGACGAGCTGGAGGAGCTTGCCTACTATATTAAGGATAACGCACTGTGCGGTCTTGGGCAGACAGCTCCGAACCCGGTACTGTCCACTCTGAGATATTTCCGGGATGAATATATTGCCCATGTAGTGGATAAGAAATGTCCGGCAAAGGTATGTAAGAATCTGTTCGTATACAAGATTGATCCGGATAAGTGCAAAGGCTGTACCCTCTGTGCAAGAGGATGCCCGGTGCAGGCGATCAGCGGCAAGACGAAGTCGCCGCATGCCATTGATACCACGAAATGCATCAAATGTGATGCCTGTGTATCCTGCTGCCGGTTCGGCGCAATTTATAAGGATTAAGGGGTGAGACGAATGGGAGAAATCACGATTAAAATCAATGGAATAGAGACAAAGGTCCCGGAGGGAATCACGATTCTGGAGGCGGCAAGGCTTTCCCATATAGAGATCCCTACCCTTTGTTATCTGAAGGATATTAATGAAATCGGCGCCTGCCGTATGTGTATTGTGGAAGTAAAGGGAGCAAAGACACTGGTTGCCTCCTGTGTGTATCCGGTGAATGACGGCATGGAGGTATGGACTAATACGCCGAAGGTTCGGGAATCCAGAAAGAAGACGCTTCAGCTTCTTTTGTCCAATCACCGGAAGGACTGCCTTTCCTGTGTAAGAAACGGCAATTGTGAGCTGATGAAGCTGTGCCGGGAGCTGGGTGTGGATGATACGGAAAAATATGCGGGAGCCATGACTCCCAGCACACCGGATCTGTCTGCTGCACATCTGATCAGGGACAACAGCAAATGTGTGCTCTGCAGAAGGTGTACGGCAGTGTGTAAGAAGATTCAGGGAATCGGAGTTATCGGTGTAAACCACCGCGGCTTTGCCACTTCTGTGGGTTCCACCTTCGAGAAGGGGCTGGCCGAGACCAGCTGTGTGGGCTGCGGTCAGTGTATTGCCGTATGTCCTACCGGCGCACTTCGGGAGAAGGATTCCACCGATGATGTATTTGCGGCTGTCGCGAACCCTGAGAAATATGTAGTGGTTCAGACCGCTCCGTCTGTTCGTGCGGCTCTCGGAGAAGAGTTTGGCATGCCCATCGGAACGCAGGTGGAGGGAAAGATGGTGACTGCCCTTCGGATGCTGGGCTTTGATAAGGTATTTGATACTGATTTTGCTGCAGATCTGACAATTATGGAGGAGGCAAATGAATTTGTGGAGAGGCTCACCAGAGGAGGAAAGCTGCCGATGATCACCTCCTGTTCTCCGGGATGGGTGAAATACTGTGAGCATTATTATCCGGAGATGACAGAGAATCTGTCCAGCTGCAAGTCTCCGCAGCAGATGTTCGGAGCAGTGCTGAAGACCTATTATGCGGAAAAGATGAATCTGGATCCGGCCAAAATTGTGAGTGTCAGCATTATGCCGTGTACGGCAAAGAAATATGAGATCGGGCGTGAGGATCAGGATGCATCCGGATATCCGGATGTGGATATTTCTCTTACGACGAGAGAGCTTGCCCGCATGATCCGAAGATCCGGCATCGATTTTGCAAATCTTCCGGACGGAAACTTCGACCATCCGTTGGGAGAATCTACCGGAGCCGGTGTGATCTTTGGAGCAACCGGCGGTGTTATGGAGGCAGCTCTTCGTACTGCTGTGGAAACTCTGACCAAGGAACCGCTTCAGGCTGTGGAATTTACGGCAGTCCGCGGAACGGAAGGGATCAAGGAAGCCGAGTACGATATCGCAGGAACCAGGGTAAGAGTGGCGGTAGCGTCCGGCCTTGGAAATGCCAGAGCGCTGCTTGACCGTGTGAAGAGAGGAGAGGCTGATTATCAGTTTATTGAGATCATGGGATGTCCGGGAGGCTGCGTCAATGGCGGCGGTCAGCCGATCGTAGCTCCTTCGGTTCGTGAGAAGATTGATGTAAAGGGACTTCGCGCAAAGGCACTGTATGGTCTGGATGAGAGCATGCCGCTTCGGAAGTCTCATGAGAATCCGGCCATCCAGCAGCTTTATAAAGAGTATCTGAGCCATCCGGGAAGCCACAAGGCCCATCAGGTTCTGCACACATCTTATAAGAAGCGCCAGATACATTCCCTGTAGATATCCTCGTAATACAGGAATGGACGAACGATAAAAACTGCCATCAGGCATTGCCTGGTGGCAGTTTTTAAAAGGAACGCATAAGCAAGAAATACCGCAGAAATCTGCAAAAAAATAGTAATATCAGATTGACAGGCTTCCCTTTTTTTGTTAGACTTAGGAACAATAAAATTCAATATAAAGAAAGAGAGGATAATGCGAATGGGTACAATTATAGGCGAAGGCATTACATTTGATGATGTGCTTCTGGTTCCGTCCTATTCGGAGGTTATACCGAATCAGGTGGATTTGTCAACGAATCTGACAAAGAACATCCGGCTGAACATTCCGATGATGAGTTCCGGTATGGATACGGTTACCGAGCACCGCATGGCAATTGCAATGGCCAGACAGGGCGGAATCGGAATCATCCACAAGAATATGTCCATCGAACAGCAGGCGGAGGAAGTAGATAAGGTAAAGCGTTCAGAGAACGGAGTTATCACAGACCCATTTTATTTGTCCCCTGAGCATACACTGGCAGATGCCAATGATCTGATGGCGAAGTTCCGGATTTCCGGAGTACCGATCACGGAAGGAAAGAAGCTGGTTGGAATCATCACGAACCGTGATCTGAAGTTTGAGACCGACTTCACCAAGAAGATCAAGGAAAGCATGACCTCCGAGGGGCTTATTACAGCTAAAGAGGGCATCACGCTGGAGGAGGCGAAGAAGATTCTTGCAAAGGCAAGAAAGGAAAAGCTTCCGATCGTTGACGACGAGTTTAACCTGAAGGGGTTAATCACCATCAAGGATATTGAAAAGCAGATCAAATATCCCCAGTCTGCAAAGGACAGTCAGGGACGGCTGCTGTGCGGTGCTGCGGTAGGCATTACGGCTAATGTACTGGACCGTGTGGATGCGCTTGTGAAGGCACGTGTGGATGTGGTTGTTCTGGATTCCGCTCACGGCCATTCCGTAAATGTCATCCGGTGTGTGAAGATGATCAAGGAAAAGTATCCGGATCTTGCAGTAATTGCCGGCAATGTTGCTACCGGAGAGGCAACCAGAGATCTGATCGAGGCCGGCGCAGATGCAGTCAAGGTAGGAATCGGCCCCGGTTCCATCTGTACGACCCGTGTGGTTGCCGGAATCGGTGTTCCGCAGGTGACAGCGGTCATGAACTGTTATGCGGTCGCGAAGGAATACGGCATCCCGATCATTGCTGATGGAGGAATCAAGTACTCCGGAGATATGACCAAGGCCATTGCAGCCGGTGCCAGTGTCTGCATGATGGGAAGTCTGTTTGCAGGCTGCGATGAGAGCCCGGGAGATTATGAGCTGTATCAGGGAAGAAAATATAAGGTATACCGTGGTATGGGGTCCATCGCTGCCATGGAGAACGGAAGCAAGGACCGCTATTTCCAGAGCGATGCGAAGAAGCTTGTTCCGGAAGGCGTGGAAGGCCGTGTGGCATATAAGGGAACCGTGGAGGATACGGTATTCCAGCTGATCGGGGGCCTTCGATCCGGTATGGGCTACTGCGGAACCAAAACCATTGAGGAACTGAAGGAGAACGGAAGATTTGTGAAGATTTCCGCTGCTTCCTTAAAGGAAAGCCATCCGCATGATATTCATATCACCAAGGAAGCTCCGAACTACAGTATTGACGAGTAAATAAAGGGGACGTTCTTATGGAAGAACGTCCTTTTTTGTTTCTTCTGTCCGGAGAAAATTAAGAAATTTGTCATTTTTTGCATTGTAAATATTTACAAATACTGTATATAATGGCTTAAAGAGAGACAAACGGAACGGATACAAAAGCGAAAGGTTTGGAGCGGGGAAGCAATGGGCAGCAGTGGCAGACACATTCGATACGATGAGGAATGGGAGCATCAGTCCAGACAAAGGAGAAGAAGAAAACGAAGACGCAGGGAACGGATGGCAAAACTGATTTTTGCAGGAGGAACAACGGTACTTCTTGTGCTGTTTCTGTTCCTTTTGATACGTTTTCCGGGAAAATGGATTGTGGAAAAGCTTGGACTTTTTGAAGAGCCGGCCACGCTTCTGGTGGAGGCACCGGACTATGATGTACAGCTTCTGACGCCGAATGAATATTCCAGACCGCAGATCGCTTCGGAGCCTATTACGGGAATCGTGATTCATTATACAGCGAATCCAGGAACGACCGCCCAGAATAACAGGGACTACTTTGAAGGGCTGAAAGACAGTCATCTGACCAAGACCAGCAGTCATTTTATCATTGGCCTGGAGGGAGAGATTATTCAGTGCATCCCTACAAAGGAGGTGGCCTATGCTTCCAATGAGAGGAACAGTGATACCGTATCCATAGAGACCTGTTATATCAATGAGGACGGCTCCTATGAGCAGGCGACCTATGACTCGCTGGTTCATCTGACCGCCTGGCTTATGGGAAAATTTAATTTGAAGATTGATTCTGTGATCCGGCATTATGATGTGACGGGAAAGCTCTGTCCCCTGTATTTCGTGGAACATGAAGATGCGTGGGAGCAGTTTAAGCAGGACGTGTCGGATTACATAGAGGTGAACGGGGAAAAACCGCCGAAAAACACAGAAGATCAGAAATAGGAACAAATGGAGGCAGGTATGGATACAAGAACGGTTTTGAATTTTTTGAAGGTGGCAGAGAAACTGAAATGCAATACCAGACACTCCTATACGTCCAGCGGAAGGCCGGAAAGTGTGGCGGAGCATACATTCCGTCTTTGTGTTTTTGCCTGGCTTGTGAAGGATGAATTCCCTGAAGTTGACATAAATCGAGTGACACAGATGTGTCTGTTCCATGATTTTGGGGAAGCAGTTACAGGAGACATTCCGGTATTTGAAAAAAATTCCATGGACGAGGTGACGGAGGCACAGGCGGTAGAACAGCTTCTTACCCTGCTCCCCGGGCGGGAAGCCGGGGAGCTTCGGGAGCTGTTTGCCGAGATGGATGCACGGAACACTTTGGAAGCGAAGCTCTTTCATGCACTGGATAAGATAGAAGCGGTCATTCAGCACAATGAAGCGGATATATCCACATGGATTCCACTGGAATATGATCTGCAGCTTACCCATGGCAGAAAGGAAGCAGAAGCGTTCCCTTACATGAAAGAACTCCGCGAACTGGTCGCGGAGGATTCGTTGAAAAAAATTGAGGAAGAAAAAGCACATCAGTAGGATATATGGTCCAGAAACATGCCGCAGGCTTCTGCCGGTGCGCTTCCGGTCATGTCACAGTCGGGGTCCAGAATCTTATCGATGTCCGAAACCGGACGGCGGGAAAGCCCGATATCCAAAAGTGTGGCGGCGATCATCCGTGCCATATTGTGCAGAAAATCATTGGCGGTTATGGTAATCTGAATTTCCTTTGCATCCTTATAAATATCCAGGGAAAGGATTTCCTTTACGGTGGATTTACTCTTCTTTACCGTGGAAAAACCTTTGAAATCGTGGCGGCCGCAGAGCTTTTCGGCCGCTTCTTTCATAAGGGCGGTATCAGGACGGCCAAAGCAGTAGTAGGTATACTTCCGCTCAAATACGCTGGGCACATCACCGATGGCGATCCGGTATACATAAGTTCTGGACAGGGCATTGAGACTGGCATGGAAACGCTCCGGTTTTTCCTCGGCATCCAGAACGGCAATATCCATGGGAAGGTACCGGTTCAGATACTGTCTGATTTCTGCCGGGGATGCGGTTGTGGCGGATTTGAAGCTGATGACCTGTCCATAGGCATGGACACCGCTCTCTGTCCGTGAGCCGCAGAACAGCTCCACATCTTCTCCGGACATTTTCTTCAGAACTTCTTTTATTTTATTTTCTATGGTGTTGGAAGATTCTCCCTTGCCGAGACGCTGCCAGCCGTTGTAACGGCCCGCGTCATATTCCAGGGTCAGTTTAAAATTTCTCATGGTATACTCCTTCGTAATTGTTCCAGAATATCGTATGGTATTTTCAGGTTTCCGTATCCGGTTCCCAGATCCAGACCGGGCTTGTTGGAACCGTGAAAATCTGATCCGCCGCTTATAAGCAGTCCATGCTTTCGGGCCAGACGGCGAACCATAGCCTGCTCAGCTACCGTGTAGGTGGAATACAGTCCCTCAATGGCAATCAGACCGGCTTCCTTAAGAGACAGGATCAGTGTGTCCAGCTCTTCCTCCTTCATGTGATACAGCGTCGGATGAGCAAGTACGGGAACGCCTCCGGCATCCAGGATCAGTCGGACGCCTCCCTGAGGAGTGACCTTTTCCCTTGGAACAAAGCAGGGGCACGTATCGCCGATATATTTCTCAAAGGCTTCCTTCATTTCCTTTACGTAGCCCTTTTCCATCATGAGCCGTGCAAACTGGGAACGGGTGATGACGGCGTCGGGAAAGGCGTCTGTAAGCTCCTCCATGGAGATGGGAAAGCCGGCTTCTGTCAGACGCGCAGCCATCTTTTCATTCCGGATGTCCCGGGAATGGCAGAATTCCTGAAGTCTGCTCTGAAAACCGGCATCTTCATAACGGATAAACAGTCCGACAATGTGGATGTCTCTGCCTTTATACTCGGTGGAAAGCTCAATTCCGGGAATAATCTCAATATCCCTGCCGTCTGCCCGCGCAAGCGCCGGCTTCAGGCCGTCAATGGTGTCATGATCCGTCAGGGCAAAGGCAGAAAGCTGTTTTTGAATGGCATAGTCCACAAGCTCTTCGGGGGACAGGGTTCCGTCGGAGGCATTGGAGTGGACGTGCAAGTCGACATATTTCATATGGTTCTATCCTTTTCCTTTCAGAGATGCATCCTGATCGGATGCTTTTTTTATGCTGTTCTTTCCTATCATAACATAAAATAACAGGTTTGCGCTGTTTTTTTAGCCATTGATCCGAAATGATATTGCAGGCTGCCGGTAACTGCCCGTATAATGATAGAAGAAATGCCGCTGCAAAGCCCGGAGGCATTTTGGCAGGCAGATACAAAAAGGAAGATAGGAGAGCACTATGGCAGCAGAAAAAAAGACATTTCATGGATCAGGAGAATATGTGGCATCACCGGAGCTGATGTCTGCAGTCAATATCGCAATGCAGCTTCAGAAGCCGCTGCTGATCAAAGGGGAGCCCGGCACAGGAAAAACCATGCTGGCAGAGGCGGTTTCCAGGTCACTGGGGAAAAAGCTTCTGGTCTGGAATATCAAGTCTACTACTAAGGCCCAGGAAGGACTGTATGTGTATGATACGGTTCAGCGTCTTTATGACAGTCAGTTTGGAGAGGAAGGCGTGGATGACATCGGTCATTATATCAAGCTGGGAAAGCTGGGAGAGGCTTTCCGAAGCAAGGAGCAGGTGGTGCTTCTGATCGATGAGATTGATAAGGCGGATCTGGAATTTCCCAACGATCTTTTGTGGGAGCTGGACAGGATGGAATTTTATATTCATGAGACAAAGGAAACCGTGAAAGCGAAGCAGCGCCCGATTGTGATCATTACCTCCAATGCGGAAAAGGAGCTCCCGGATGCATTTTTGCGAAGATGCATTTTTCATTATATCGAGTTCCCGGACATGCCGCTGATGGAAGAGATCGTCCGGGTTCATTTTGAGCATCTGGAAGAAAATCTTTTAAAGGAAGCGATGGAGACCTTTTACTGGATCCGGACCATTCGTGATATCCGCAAGAAGCCCAGTACATCGGAGCTTATCGACTGGCTGCAGGCGCTTTCCCTTGGAGGAATTGCACCGGAGAGGATACGGTCCGAGCTGCCCTTTGCCGGCGTTCTTCTTAAGAAGGATGAGGATCTTAGAGAACTGAAGAAGAGGAGATAAGGATGTTTACCCCATTTTTCTATATATTGAAAGCGAAGGGCCTGGATGTGTCCCTGACCGAATGGGTAACGCTTATGGATGCGCTGGATCGGGGCCT
>JALERW010000141.1 GCA_022763925.1 Lachnospiraceae bacterium | reverse complement strand
CAGTCTACCAGCTTCAGGCCGGCGCGGATCGCATTTTTACGGATCTGTTTAATCTTTTCGGTCTGTCCGATACCCTCTACCCTGGAATCTGCGCCAAACTCCAGATAGATCTGATCGGTATAATGAATCATATCCTGAGTCTTTCCGGCTCCGATCAGTCTCGGAAGCTCTCCTCCCACTTCATAGCTCAGAGACAGCTTACCGTCGGAGAAAGCTCCCGCACCGGAAAAGCCGGTGGTAATATCACAGGACGGCTTGCAGTTTACACAGTGTCCCACCTTTGTCTTCGGGCACTGACGTTTCTTGACATCCTTTCCCTTCTCTATCATCAGGATGGATTTCTTCGAGCCCTTCCGTATCATTTCCAGAGCGGTAAAAATGCCGGCAGGTCCGGCCCCCACAATAATCACATCATATTTCATGCAAAAACCCCTTTCTTCCTCAGCATAACCTTTTCAGAACAAAAAAACAGCTGCCTGAAATACATAGTGCATCCTACAGACATCTATAGTCGACTATCTACGGCAGTATCTCTCCCTGTACACCGTTCGCGTACAATATTATTATACTGAAAACCCCTTTGCTTTGTCAATATATCAATAGTATCCTTTAAACAGCAGTATGGCCCTCACGCTTATCCTGCCGCGGGGCCATACCTTTTTTGTATTCTCTGCCGTTTCCGGCTTTCTCATTTTCCTTTTTTTACGGTTTCCAGCTGTTCGGAAAAATAATCCGTAAAGGAAGCCGCATTATCCTTCGTCACCAGCATTCCGAACCAGGTCGACGCCAGATCCTCCGGTACCCTGCCATAGCACATGGCATCCACCATGGCATAACCAACCTCTGGCTTATAATGGGAGGTTTCAAAGAAATATTCGTTATCCGTTGTATATTTGTTCAGTCCGGTAAAATTATAGTAGGGTGTTATCTCGGCAAGACGCTCCATAAATTCAAACAGGCCATGACGTACCGACTTATAATAGGTTTCATAATGCAGCGGATTGATGAATACGGTCAGCTCAATATCATTCTCCTCGCAGAGCTCCCTGAACTCCCGGATCTCCTCCAGGGCTTCATCCATCCGATCCTCATAATAAGCATCCCAGTAGGGATTGTCAAAAACGGTGTCCGCGGCCTGATACTTCTCATTATAAACCGATTCTCCGTTTTTGTAGAAGCGCTCCGCATCCAGCGGCATATTTCCGATTTCCGGCTTTTCCAGGCCGGAAAGAAGCAGGAAGGATTTCTTCGTCACCTCCCAGTTGCTGACATTCTTTACATAGAACGGAATCAGATTTCCATTTTCCGGATACGGCATCCGGATCAGCAGGTCTTCATGCAGCGCCGGATCCACCAGGTAAGAAATATTGTCTACTCCAAGGAAAATCCGCTTCGGCTTTACTCCCTCTCTGAGCATCACCTTCAGGTTATCCAGATGCTCCTTCGGAAGTCCCTCCGAATAAGACATATTATAGTAATCCTCATAGGGAGAGGTGTCAAAATACAAAAATCCCACCCGCGAAGAGCCAAAAATAAACGTATCAAATTTATCCTTATTTTTCAGGATATATTTCATTTTAATAAAGTTCTTGTTCGGTTCCACACCGGTATCCCGGACATGGTCTGTATGAAATACATTATACGGATCCCCTAGGACATTGATTGCGACAAAAATACCCAGAACCGCGCTCACACAGGCCGCCAGCAGACACAGTTTTCTAATCAGCTTTGCCATAGACGCTCCTTCTTTGATTAAAACTGAAAATAAATAAATTCCTGGGACGCAGTTCCGAAGGAAGCAGCCACCCAACAGATCATTCCGCTTACAAATACCACATAAATCAGCCATCTCCATCCGGCCGGAAGGCTGCTGATCCGGTCGATCACATCCGTCTTCCGGTCATAATAATCATAGACAAACAAAAGGGCCAGGGGGATCAGGAGTCCGACCAGCTTTGCCTTGGTAAGTCCAAGAAAATCATATCCCTCTCTCAGGTATGGAATAAAATACCGGATATTCCGGAACATATTTCTGACCACAAACAGGGCATCCCCGATCGTATTGGCGCGGAAAAAGATCCATGCAAAGCTGACCAGAAGAAAGGTTGCTGTCCTTTTGATTCCGCCCACAAGCCAGAATTCCTTCTTTTCCTTATTTTTCGGAAACCAGCGGTTCCATATCGATTCTGCCACCTGAAAGAATCCGTGCAGGCCGCCCCAGATCACAAAGGTCCAGTTTGCCCCATGCCAGAGGCCGCTGGCCATAAAGGTAATCATCAGATTCAGCTTATGTCGCCAGAAGGACACGCGGTTTCCACCCAGCGGGATATAAACATAATCCCGAAACCAGGAAGAAAGAGAAATATGCCATCTGCTCCAGAATTCCTTGATCCCCCCGGAAAAGTACGGACTTTTGAAATTCAGCATCAGATCCTTCCCAAACAGTTTCGCAGATCCGATGGCAATATCGGAATAACCGGAAAAATCACAGTATATCTGAATAGAAAAGAAAATTGTCGCCAGTACCAAGGCAAATCCCGGATAATCCTGAGGATGATCATAGATCTTATCCACATAAACAGAAAGATAGGATGCAAGGACCATTTTCTTAAAATAGCCCCAGGCCATGATTTTCATACCTTTTGTTACGTTTTCATAGGAAAATACCGTTTTCTCCCGAAGCTGCGGAATCAGATTGCCCGGTCGTTCAATCGGACCAGCCACCAGCTGCGG
Organism: Lachnospiraceae bacterium; assembly: GCA_022763925.1. Classification (GTDB taxonomy): domain Bacteria; phylum Bacillota; class Clostridia; order Lachnospirales; family Lachnospiraceae; genus JAGTTR01. The sequence goes on along the minus strand of JALERW010000141.1, from coordinate 3,369 downwards.
GAAGAAGCTCACATACAGCGCATAATACCCCAGATGCCGCTCTGCCCTCAGTTCTCCCCGGTACACATCGATCACATAGCTCAGCGTCTGAAATGTATAGAAGGAGATTCCCACCGGAAGAATCAGATTCAGTGTAAGATCCCGTGCCGGGAGAGAAAACAGCCGTAAAATGGATGCAGCGGACTCTGCAAAAAAATTATAATATTTAAAAAAGAACAGAATCGCCAGACTGGTCAGCAGTCCCAGAAGCATCCAGCCCTTCTTTCCTCTTCTGTCCGGCGTCTCCTCCACCCGGATGGCACAAAAGTAGGAAATCAGCGTCGTCCCCGCAATCAGCACAACCAGCTTCGGATTCCAGGACATATAAAAGAAATAACTCGCCCCCAGAAGAAATATCCAGCGGTATGTGTCATTTAAGGCATAGTAAACAAAAAAAACGATCGGTAAAAAAACAGCAAACTGCCATGAATTAAACAGCATATCATTCTCTCTTTCCTTTAGTCGTAAGTGTTATTATACCCGATTTATATCACGAATGCAACGAAAGAACCTGTGAAAGCGCCACATGGCAATTTCAGGCAAAAAAAATCTCCAAAAGCCAGCTGCTCCGCTGACTTCGGAGATTCGTACCATCTCTAATCCATATCCGGTATTACCGTATACTCATCCTTGATCGTTGACAGCACAAACTGTGTTTTCGTTGTTGAAACACCCTGAATACTCTTGATCTCTCTGTGAACCGCTTCCAGCCCATCGGAAGAGTTCGTCAGCACCTGAAGAATAAAATCAAAATCTCCCGTAATATAGTGACATGACAGGATCTGCTTATTCTTCAGCACTTCTTCTGTAAAATTATCGTAGTATTTCGGATGTTCCAGTCCCACCTCGATGAATGCAAGCATGTCATAACCGATCTTTTTGCGGTCCAGCACCATCGTGTATTTCTTGATGATGCCGCTGTTCTCCAGCTTGCGGATTCGTTCCAGTACTGCAGATACCGACAAATTAATTTCTTCGCTGATACTGGATGCCTTTTGTCTCGAGTTCTCTTTCAGGTAATTAAGAATCTTAATATCCACATTATCCATCGTACCATATTCCCCTTTTTCTCTAAAGTCCCCTTACAATATCCCCTCTCTGCTGCGCAAAAAACATACGGACCTGTATCCCCTTCCAGGCTTCTGTGTTCCCCACCAATAGAAACAGTATACTAAATCCCTGATAAAATTTCAACATAATCAGTAATTTTTTTACAGTTTTTTACTTTTTGCTTTTTCTAAAATTATATTTTCCTGCCGAAATATTGCTGTCCAGCAAAAGGCAGCCTACGGTTCTTCCAGAACACTCTGTATATATACGATCATACATCTCAGCATCATATATTTTTCCGATTTCAGCCAGACTGCAGCAGAGACCAGAATCAGCACCGCAAACAGCACAACCAGGATTCCGATTCCTGTACCCATGGCTGCATAAACAAGACCGGCCACACTCAGTATTCCGGATGCCGCCGCGAGGCTGGTCAGTCCTTCTGCCCTGAACTTTTCCATACCGGCAGACAGCTCTGCCCTTACAGCCGGTCTTTCCTTGCTGTGAAGGTCCAGATATTCCCGGACACGATCATAGAGCTCTGCCTTCCCGGCATGTTCCAGATAAATATCCGTAAGCTCTCCAAGAACCGGAGAGTCCAAAAGCTCTTTATATGCCCTCTTTTTTATACTGCCCCTGTGATCCTTGAGCTTACCGATCTCAGCGCGCATCTGACGTGCTTCCGCCTCCAGTGCCGCCATTTTTTCTTCCAGCGCTTTATAGGTCTGATCAGGCAAAGGTTCCGGCAGAACTTCTGTTGTCTGCGCTTCCTGTACCGCTTCTTTTTCTGTAGCTTCTTCTGCCGCTTCAGCCATATCCTCTTCCGGCACAGCCGCTTGCTTCTCCGGTTCCGACAGCGCCGGCATGTTTTCCCTGTTTTTCTTTTTCATGTTCTGCCTCCCCCGTTCGACTTTTTTCTTAATCATAACCCAAAAGGGGAAAACTTACAATGGAAGCAGGAAAAATTTCCACAGATTATTGATCTGATACTCCAGGGTTTCATAATCCCAGAGCCTGCTTCTCTCTATGCTGTTCGGATCATATACAATGATCTTTCCGTTTTCCGTCCCTGCAAGCACGATAAAATGTCCGGTCGTTGTAAAATCACCGGGACGCATGCTGCATATCACCGGATTTCCGCCTTCCAGGGAATTCATCACCGCATCCTTTCCGGGATTCATTTCCTGTCCCTGAATTCCAAATGCAGGCGCCCCCTCAGACATCAGTGTCCATTTTGTTCCTACCCCTTCCACATAATAACCGTTCTCCTCTGCAAAAGCCGCCACCCGGGCCGGTGTCAGACGATCGTCGCCTGTCAGGCCGGCGGCCACCATAGCCAGACAAGTTGGCCCGCAGCCATTGATTCCTATCACACCGTTCCCATAGGCTCCATAGCCCCAGCGTTCATCCCATTGAAGCAGAAACGGTATGGTCCCCTTCGTTACCTCCCCAATGGAATCTGTACACGGAACAGCCTTCTTTTCCAGATAATCTGCGGCGAAATCCAGTGTTTCCGCATTCTCCGAAGCGAGCTTCAGGATTTCCCGGGGATATTCCGCTTCATGCTCCAGAAGGAATGCCGCCCTGCTGTCATTTTTCGCCATATTCTGCAGAACAAGACAGATATCCTCTTCGTCCGCTTCTGAATCGCCAGCCAGAATATCCGATGCAGCAGCAAAAACCCCCTCTGTTTTGACATGATAGATCCAGGCACAAACGGGCCGCAGATATTTCCATACCGCTGTAAGAAGCAGCACAAGAAACAGCAGTTTTCCTGCGGCGCCAAGCCGTCTGAGCCTTCTTTTTCGTCTGATCCGCTTCCGACGTTTTCGTTCTGCAGCAATGTCCCCTCGGGATCTCTTTATGTCATACCGAATTTCTTCCATGATTTTTGCTCCTTACTTTCAACCGGATCCTGAAGGATCCGCTTTTATGAAACAAGCATAACAACCGGAAATTTAAAATCAGATATGACTTTTTTAAGATTCCTTTAAGAGCTTCTTAGGAAAAAGAAAAAGTCCGTAAATCTGATTTTTTCAAATTTACGGACTTTTTATTACAGGGGATGAGGGATTCGAACCCCCATTAACGGTTTTGGAGACCGTTGCTCTGCCATTGAACTAATCCCCTACATATCATGTACCTTCAAAACCACATATTGTATTAACATCCAACCTATACCGCTTATGGTCAAGCCCTCGACCTATTAGTGACAGTCAGCTGCACACGTTACCGTGCTTCCACCTCTGCCCTATCTACCTTGTCGTCTTCAAGGGGTCT
>JALERW010000108.1 GCA_022763925.1 Lachnospiraceae bacterium | reverse complement strand
TTAAGGATACCGGACGCTTATTGATCTTGGCCTTATCCTTTGCAGGAGTGATCTCGATAACTTCCTTCGTTCCGTCCTCGTTCTCCTTCTCCTCGGTCTTAGCCTCCTCGGTGTAACGCTCTACTACCACATCATCTTCTCTGATATCGGCGGCATCAATGGTCTCATATTCCTGCTCTGCCCCTGCCTTGGAGAGGAAGATTTCCACCGGCATAAAGGAGCAGTATTTGCTCACCACTTCTCTTGCCCGGTATTCATTGGCAAATTCCAGACTATCCTCATTCAGGAACAGCGTAATGGTCGTTCCAACCTCTTCCTTTGTCCCCTCTGCCATGGAAAATTCCGTGCCGCCGTCACATTCCCAATGCACCGGAACTGCATCCTTCTGATAGGAAAGGGTATCAATATGCACCTCATCCGCAACCATAAATGCGGAATAGAAGCCCAGTCCGAAATGTCCGATGATCTGGTCTTCATTCGTTTTATCCTTATACTTTTCCAGGAAATCCGTTGCTCCGGAAAAAGCGATCTGATTGATATATTCCTCCACCTCATCGGCGGTCATTCCCAGCCCGTTATCCGTAAAGGTCAGGGTCTTTTTCTCCGGATCCACGATCACCTGAACCTGAGGCTTATATTTGTCCGGGAACTGATATTCTCCCATCATCTCCAGCTTTTTCAGCTTGGTGATGGCGTCACAGCCGTTGGAGATCAGCTCTCTGAAAAAGATATCATGATCGGAATACAGCCATTTCTTGATAATGGGAAAAATATTTTCACTGTTAATGGAAAGACTTCCATGCTTTTCTGCCATAATAAACATCTCCGTTTCAATATGAATTTCATCTGAAACTAATATTAATACGCACTCCTGCTGTTGTCAAGAGAAAATTAGCACTCGCAATAAGTGAGTGCTAATAATTTTTTGTTAATTTTATTAAAAAAATATAAACATAACCGGCAGACACTATTTTTTCTTGATCTCATCCCGGATATCCTGCATCTCCATATCTGTCTGATTGATCCGCTCTGCGATTTCCGCCAGACGCTTTACGATCACATCCGCTCCCTCCACGTCCTTTTTATACTTCATCTCATGCTCCAGACTTGCCCAGAAATCCATGGCAATCGTCCGGATCTGCACCTCCACGCAGAGCATAAGTGTCCGGTCCGAAAAAAACACGGGAATCTCAACAATCATGTGATAGCTCCGATACCCGTTAGGCTTGGGATATTTGATATAATCCTTTACCTCCAGAACCTTTACGTCATCCTGGGATGCCAGCATATCTGCCACCTTGTAAATATCATCAATAAAGGAACAGATTACACGGATTCCGGCCACATCCTTTAAATGCTCCATGGCAGACTCCACCCGGATGGGATATCCCCGGCGCTGAAGCTTTTCCACAATGCTCACGGGCTTCTTTACCCGGGATTTGATCATCTCGATGGGATTATGGGTATCCCGGATGGAAAGCTCATCGTTCAATACCTCCAGCTTCGTGCGGACCTCCCGGATAGCACAGTTGTACATCATCATCATTTCCTGGAACTGCATGATCTGACCCGCAAACAGTTCCGAATTCTCCGCAATTTCCGTGCTGCTCGGAATGTACTTCATCAATTCTTTCTCGTTCATCTTTGCTGCTCCCTTATTCTGTGTGTTTAAAAATAGTTCTCGTAAATATCGTAAAATTTCGTTCCCGAAATATCCTGCCCGTCCAGATGGATCTCCTCCCAGCGCTGTTCCTTAAATTCACAGGTCTGTTTCCGGGCAAAGGCATTATAGGTTTCCTCAAAAGCCTCCCACTTCATCTGTGCCAGCAGAACCTTCTTATTCTGTTCCGTCGCCTCCCGGTTAAAGCTGCTGACACACAGGACAATGTGATAACCCTCGCTGCTTTCCAGCACGATACTCATTTCCCCGTCTTCCATGGAAAAAATTTCATCCTCCAGTCCGGCATCCAGCTCCCCTCTGCCCACCGTATACTCTGTTCTCACATCCTCACTGTACTGTTCCGCTGCAGAATCAAAATCCGCTCCCTGACTCAGCAGATCCTGAATCGTCAGAATCTTCGTATAAGCATCCTCTGTCGTTTTCTTTATCATAATATGGCGGAAGGTCACCACTCTTGCCTCATCATCACTGACCTCAATCTCTTCTTCTGCAGTCAGCTCCGCAAACACCTTATCTGCCAGAGCAATCCGCCTGATCAGCCGCCCGGCATCTTCCTCATCCGCCTGACAGAACCCCGTTTCCTCATCGTTTAAGGATGCGATATATTCCGCTGCTGCCTCCTTTACCTTCGTCCTCTCCTCCTGTGAAAGTGCAATCTGATATTTTGAGGCCATCTGATCCATGATCATAATCTCGCCAAGAAGTGTCAGCGTCTTTTCCTTCACCGAATCCTCCAGCGTCTGATCCCCGAAGGTTTCCTGAAGCACTCCGTCTCCATACAGATTCCGGTACTTGGCCAGTCCTGTCATCAAAAGGATCTTCGCCTCCGGCACAGTCATCACATCCTGATTTACCTTAAACAGTTCATCTGAAGCAAGGCCTCCTGTAACCACCAGGCGGACGCTCTTCTTTTCCTGCTTCTGACAGCCGGAAAGCAGGAGAACCACTGCCGCAAAGATCCATACCGTCTGTCTTATCCTCTTTTTCATCCGTTCAGCCTCCCATCTGTATTCTGCTGCCGTCCGCATGCTTTTCAATCAGTATCTGATGTCCGATCCGTTCCTTTAATTCTCCCACATGGGAAATAATCCCTACCATCCGGTCTGTCCCGGCAAGCGCGCTTAAGGTATCCACCGCCTGATCCAGTGATTCCCGGTCCAGAGAGCCAAAGCCCTCATCGATAAACAGCGTCTCCAGCTCAATACCTCCGGCATTTCGCTGAATGATATCTGCCATTCCAAGCGCCATGGACAATGCCGCTTTAAAGGATTCTCCTCCGGAAAGTGTTTTCACCGCACGGTATTTCCCCGTATAATGATCCAGAACCTGAAGCTCCAGGCTGTCCCTGCTTCTGGCATCCGAAGCCTGCCGGATGCGGGAAAGCTCATACCTGCCGCTGCTCATCCGAAGGAGCCGGTAATTGGCCGCCAGAAGGATCTGATCAAAATATCCCGCAATAACATAATCCTCAAATATCATATTCTGCCGGTTATTCCCGGATACGGCCCGGAAAATATCTGAGGTCACCCCATAGGACTGCTCCAGCAGCTCCTGCTTTTTTCGCCCTTCCTTCAGTCTTGTCAGCGAATTCTTCCGGCTCTCAATCCCGGCATGAAGCTTCAGCTGCTGCTGCTGACTCTTCTCTATTTTTTCTTCCAGGGCAAAAAGCTTTTCCTCCTCCGCGGTCAGATCCTCCAAAACGGTATCTTTCGTCTCCCTGTGAAGACGCGCGGTCTCTCTTTCCAGAAAAGCCAGCTTCTGCTCATACGCTTCGATCCGCTTTCGCTCCCTGGCCAGCAGCGCTTCCTCCATGCAGCCGCTCTGGTATTCCTGCTCATCTGCAAAGCCTGCTTCCCGGCAGGAAATCCCAAAAGCCTCCTCCTTTTGCCCGCATATCCGGGCTGCTTCCTGAAGATCCCTGTCGATCCGGCTGCATACCGCACGCACCGTCAGAAGCTCCTTATCGGTTTTCTCATATTCCTTCCTAAGCCTCTCCGCCTCTTTTTTGTAAGCCTCTGCCTTTCGCTGCTGATCCTTCAGATACCCTGCCAGGGAATCCCTGTCCCAGCAGGACGTATCGGTCTTTGCAGAAAGCGTCAGAAGGATTTCTCCGGTTTTTCTCTTTATTTCCCCTACCTTTCCGGCCTGGGCTGCTGTTTCCGCGGTGCTTTCGTTCCACTGATCCAGCAAAGCCTTCGTCTGCTTCCTGGCCTTTTCCAGCGTCTTTTCATCCGGCACCTCATCGGATATCTGCGCCTTTTTCGGATGTGTCAGAGAACCGCACACCGGACAGGGCATCCCTTCCTGCAGATACCGGGCTGCCAGCCCCACTGCCGAACGCCGGTACTTCTGTTCCAGCGCATCCGTCCGACGCCGGCTTTCTTGATACTGCGCCTCCAGCCTTTCATAGGTCTTCTGCATATCCTGAAGCCGGGTCTCCTCCATGCTCAGGGTGTCCAGCTCCTTTAAGACTCCGGACAGCTTTCGAATCTCTTCCTCCCGTTCCAGTTCCCTTTCTTCCCTGGCTTTTATATCTTCACAGACCGGTGCAAGCTCTTTTTGCAGCTGTTCCAGCCGATCTTTCTTATCCGTTTCCCGTTTCTGCTCCATGCCAAGCTGACGGAGCCTTCCGCGTATCTCCTGCAGAGAAGTGTAGGCTCCCGACAGCCTCCCGGCCCTTACTCCGGTTTCCACACGCCGCTTTACTTCCTCAATCTCTTCTTTCTGAACAAGCAGACGCTCCAGCTCCTTCCTGGCTTTGTAGAGCTCCTGCAGCCTTGCATTCTTCTGACGCTTACGTTCCAGCTCCGCCGACTGATTTTTCACCGCCTCCGTCAGCCGCGTGCTTTCCTTTATGCCAAGCCTCAGAAGAGCTTCCTGCTGCGCAATGCTTTCCCTGAGACAGACAAGCGCTTCCTCCCAGTCCACTCCGTCTCCATGAATTCGTTCCTTCAGCGCTTCCTCTTCTTCCGCCGCACGGACAATCTCTTCCCGAAGACTCTCTCTCAGCGCCTGAAGCCTCTGACGTTCCTCCCGTTCTCTTTTCTGCATTGCCTGCCGCATCCGGTCAAAACGCCCCAGCTGAAAAATATTCCGAAAAATCGTTCTGCGTTCATCTGCCCGGGCCGTCAGCAGTCTGGTAAACTCTCCCTGTGCGATCATGGAAAGCTGCCGGAACTGTATAAGGTCAATGGAGAGGATATCCCGGAGCTTGTCATTGACCGGAACATTTCCCTCCAGGGAACTGCCGTCCGGCAAAAAAAGCACAGCCTGCTCCCGTTCAGTTGTATAACCGTCTCCCTTTTTCTTCTTTCTCAGATAAGAGGGGTTTCTTCTCACCCGATAAATCTCATTCCGATGGGAAAAGGTAAATTCCACCCAGGTTTTCGTCTCCTCCGCGGCAAAATCACTTCTCACCTGCCCGGTATCCCGAACCGTACCGCTGACCTGTCCGTACAGAGCAAAGGTGATGGCATCAAAAACAGTCGTTTTCCCGGCCCCCGTAGGCCCGGTAATCAGAAACAGTCCTCCCCGTTCAAAGGAGGAAAAATCCACTGTCTGTACATCACGATACGGCCCCCAGCCGCTGATCACAAGCAGTTTGGGTCTCATGCCTCTTCCTCCTTCGCCTGATCCAGCATCCAGCGCACCACATCCCGATGCGCCCCGGTAAGCACCCCTCCGGTGACGGTCTCGTAAAATTCCGAGAAAAGCTCCCCGTCCGATTTCATCACCCGGATATCGTCAATTTTTTTCTCCATGCATCCATCCTTCAGATGGCGTTCCAGCACCACCTCACATACATTCGGATAAACGCCTCGAAGGAAGGATACCGGATCCAGAAGATCCTGCTCATCCGTCAGCACTGCCCGGATATAGTCCTTCGGATCCGCCAGGGCACGCACCTCCCCGGAAATCAGATCCTTCAGCTTCCCCTTTAGGGTACGCACGTCATGCAGAGGCGCGAGGGGCCTTTGTTCCACAAGAACCGTTCCCTTTTCCCCAAGCTCTACCACCTGTACACTTTTTTCCTGAAGGCTTTCAGAAAAGGAGTATTTCAGCGGCGACCCACAATACCAGACCTGTCCCTCCCCGATGCGCTGTGCCCTGTGCAGATGCCCCAGCGCCGTATAATCAAAAGCCGAAAAATATTCTGCAGGGACAAAATCAATGCCTCCCACCGCCGCAGGCTGCTCCGAATCAGAGAGCTCAGGCATATGCGCCCCGTCTGTGACAAAATAATGAGTGACCAGAATATTTCTCTTCCCCGGATCCACACACGCCGTCCCAAGCATAGCCTGAACCGTCTCCCGGGAAGAGGACGAACGAACAAAGGGAAGCAGCCAGATGCAAAGCTCTCCGTAGGCATCCGTCCTGCGGATACAGCGAGACTGTCCTTCTGTCCCCCCTGCAATATAAAGACCCCTGTCTTCCAGTATTTTCCCGGCAAATTCCAGCCGATCTCCGGAATCATGGTTTCCGCTCACGATAAAGCATAAAACCTTCTGCCGGTACAGCTCTGTCAGGAACCAGTCCAGAAGCCTCACTGCTTCCGCCGAAGGCACCGGCCGGTCATACACATCCCCGGCAATCAGCAGGGCATCCGCACGTTCCGCCCGTATAATCGCCAGAAGCTGTTCCAGAATATATCTCTGATCCTCGATCAGACTGAATTCATGCATCCCTCTGCCGATATGAAGATCCCCCGTATGAATCAGTTTCATAGGCTACGCCTCGACAATCAGATATCTTCCGTCCGAAAGAGCGAATACCTCTGAAGCATCCAGAAGCTCTTCCATGGACATTCCGTCCACATCCGCTCCGCTTTCTTCAAAATATTCCCTTACTTCCTTCGCAGAATCCACAACTGTCGCCATACAGTCGCCAAGAAACTCATCCGCTTCCTCCAGCGTCTCTGCCACTGGCTCATCAAACAGCTGTCCCTGAAGTTTCAGAAATGTTTCCAGAATTTCCTTTTCATATTCGTACATCGTTTATTTCTCCTTTCAGAAGCCATCGCGTTGCTGCGCATCACAGAAGTTCAAGAAGCTGCTGCGGCCGCTCTGCCAGCTCCATCGCCCCGTTTTCCACCAGCTCTTCTCTGTCCCGAAAGCCCCAGAGGACTCCGACGGTATACATGCCGGCAGCCGTTCCGGTCTTCATATCTGTATTGGTATCTCCGCAGTACATGCATTCTTCCGGCCTTACCCCGAAAACCTCCGCAATCTTCAGAGCCCCGTCCGGACTCGGCTTTCTGCGGATTTCATCGGTCTGCCCCTGGACATAGTCAAACAGCCCCTCACCGAAGAGGCTGGCAATCACATCCCGGGTGCGTGCATCCGGCTTATTGGAAAGCACCGCAAGCCGGATCCCCCTGGCTTTCAGCTCCTTCAGGGTTTCCACGATTCCTTCAAACGGATGTACCTGATACATACAGTCTGTCTCAAAAATCTCTGCATAAATGGGCTCGATCCGCTTCAGATTCTCACATGCCTCATCCCCGGAAGCCCGAAGTGCCCTTTTCAGCAGCTCCTTTGCCCCGTCTCCGGCATAATACCGGTAATCCTCCACCGGAAGAGCCGGATAGCCCAGCCGGGCCAGAGACCGGTTCGTGCTGTGGGCAATCGAGACAAGGGTATCCGCCAGCGTGCCGTCCAGATCAAAAATCACCGCCCGGCATGGCCTTCCCGGTATCACCCCAAGCTTTTTCAGCTCCCGGCAGAGGCGGGAAAGCGGCAGTCCCACCACATTCAGATAGTCTCCCTCTATTTTTTCTATATACATGCTGAAGGCTCCCTGGATTCCGTATGCTCCGGCCTTATCCATGGGCTCCCCTGAAGCAATATATTCCCTGATCTCTTCTTCTGACATGGGATAGACAAACACCGATGTCTTCTGACAAAAGGAGCTTATGCGGATCTCTCCGAAGCGTCTTTCTGCCATGGCTACACCGGTATACACCTGATGCACCCTTCCCTGCAGTTTCAGAAGCATCCGGGCGGCATCCGCCGGATCCTTCGGCTTTCCCATAATCTCTCCTTCACAGACCACGATCGTATCGGCCCCCAGCACAAGGGCATTTTTCTCTGTCTGCTGCGCAACATCCATTGCCTTATCCTCCGCCAGATGCATCACGATCTCCTCCGGCGTATTTCCCCGCTTCTCCTCTTCTTTCCGGCTGGGGATCACATCAAACACAAACCCCGCAGAAGAGAGTATCTCTCTCCTTCTTGGAGAGGCCGATGCAAGAATCAGTTTTCTCATCTTTTGTTCCTCCTGTCATTTCCGGATATTATTATACATGAAATATCCCTGTTTGCAAAGCCGCAGTTCACCCGCAGTCGGTTCGCCTTACGATACTTCTTTCTAAGACAGCATCCCTCCAAGCATGCCGCTTCCGATACACAGTGCCATCGAAGTAAGCAGGTCTCCTGTCACCTGCGCTCCCTCCTGTTTCATAATCAGGGAAACCGCCAGAAGCACTATGTAATACATGCATCCGATCGCCAGCCCCCAGAGAAATTTTCGTGTTTTCTGAAGCTTACCCATGACAAAGCCTCCGAGAAAGCAGGACAGCACATAGGTAAACACGATTCCGCCGTCCACGATTCCTTCCGAGAGCTCCAGCTTAAACAGAAGCGCTGCCAGAAGCAGCAGCATGACTGCCGTAACCACATAGGAAAGGATCAGCACCTTCAGGATGGTAAACACGGGAATCTTTGTATTTTTCATTTTATCCATAAAACATCCCTCCCACAAAAGTATATGGGAGGGATCCTGTGGATTATTCCTTACAGTCTGATATTTTCAAGAATACATTCCCGAAGCAGCACAAGTGCTGCCGTCACGGAAGATTCGCGGATCTTCTTCCGGTTTCCGCTGAAATGATACTCCTGTACCACGGTTTTCCCGCGGAAATTACAGGCAATATATACCAGTCCCACCGGTTTTTCCGGTGAACCGCCGTCCGGTCCCGCAATACCGGTCACCGCCACAGCAATATCCGAGCCGGTCATAAGCATTGCTCCCTTGGCCATCTCCTTGGCCGTCTTCTCACTGACTGCCCCGTTGGCCGAAAGGGTATCCTTTTTCACCCCCACCAGCTTGCGTTTTGCCTTGTTCGAATAGGTTACATAGCCCTGCTTGAAAATGTCCGATACTCCCGGCACATTCACCAGCCGCCCTGCCAGCAGTCCTCCGGTACAGGATTCCACGGTCGTAATGGAAAGATTCTGTTCCTTCAAAAGATCTACAATTACATCCTCCAGCTCCTGATTTTCATCCGTCGTATAGATATTTCTTCCAAAGCGTACCTTCAGTTCCCGCACCACGGGCTTCAGAAGCTTTTTGGCCTCACTTTCCGTCCCTGCCTTGGCCGTTACCCGCACATGCACCTCACCGGTCTTGGCATAGGTGGCAATGGTGGGATTCTGATACTCATGGATCAGATCCTTAAGCTCCATCTCCACACGGCTTTCTCCAATTCCGCAGATCTTCAGCATTTTTGACAGGATCACATCCGGCTCCTTTTCCCGAAGATACGGAAATACATGCGTCTCGAACAGGGGGATCATCTCCATCGGAGGACCGGGAAGCAGAATCAGTGTCTTTCCCTTCTCCTCAAGGATGATTCCGGGAGCAGAGCCGTTGGCATTATCCAGCACAATGGCATCCTCCGGAACGAGCGCCTGCTTCCAGTTATTTTCCGTCGGTTCCTTTCCGATCCGCGCAAAAAATTCTGCAATCCGCTCTCTGGTATGCGTATCCTCCACCAGTCTGCGGCCGAGCAGCTCCGACACGGTCTCCTTGGTCAGGTCATCCTCCGTGGGGCCGAGACCGCCCCCCAGGAAAATCACATCCGACCGTTCCAGCGCAAGCTTCAGTGTGCTCTTCAGTCGCTCTGGATTGTCTCCCACCACACTCTGGTAATATACAGAAAGCCCCAGCGCCGCACACTGCTGCGCCAGATAAGCAGCGTTGGTATTCACTATATTTCCGAGAAGGAGCTCTGTTCCTACTGATATAATCTCTGCTGTCATTTCTATCTTCCTCCATCCTTCAAGACGCCTTTATTCTTTGCAATGTAGTCCACAAGCGAAACCACGGTCAGGATCAGTGCTGCCCAGGTAAGAGCGGTCTCCACCATAACAAAGGTCCCGCCCAGATCCAGAATCAGAACAATGATCATCAGCATCTGGAACACCGTCTTGAATTTTCCCCAGTAGCTTGCAGCAATTACCACTCCGTTATCCGAAGCGATCAGGCGAAAGCCGCTGATAATAAATTCCCGGCTGATGATAATGATAACGATCCAGGACGCCAGCCTGCCCTTTTCAATCAGACAGATCATGGCGGCACAGACCAGAAGCTTATCCGCCAGAGGATCCATGAACTTTCCAAAATTGGTGACCAGATGGTATTTTCTCGCAATCTTTCCATCCAGAAAATCCGTGAAGCTTGCCGCCGCAAAAATCAGAACGGAAATGTACTTTCCGTACGGCCCGCCCAGATCCGTAAGCATGAACAGGACAAAAAACGGAATCATACAAACTCTCAGTATCGTCAGCTTATTCGGTAAATTCATCTGCAATCTCTCCTATCAAATCATATTCCAGCGCTCCGGTTACCCGCACACGGACAAAATCACCTGTCACCAGCGTCTCACCGGTATGAATGAACAGATAACCGTCCACATTCGGCGCATCCTTGTAGGTTCTGGCCACATAGGCATTCTCATCTGCCACCTTTCCTTCCACCATACAAAGAAGCTCTTTTCCGATCATCTCCTCACATTTGTCCATGGATATCTCCTGCTGAAGCTCCATCAGCTCATCCCGCCACAGCTCCTTCTGCTCCTCCGGAATCTGCCCGTCCATCTCTGCTGCGGGGGTATCCTCCTCCGCCGAATAGGTAAACACCCCCAGGCGGTCGAACTCGCATGCATCGATGAATTCCATCAGCTCCTGATGATCCTCCTCCGTCTCCTGGGGAAAGCCTGCAATCAGCGTTGTCCTCAGACAGATGTCCGGAATTTCCTTTCTCAGGCGGCAGATCACCTCCAGGAGCTTCGCCTTATTCGTTTTTCGGCCCATCCTGCGAAGAATCCGATCCGATGCATGCTGTACCGGAAGATCCAGATAATGGCAGATCTTCTCCTCCCGCTTCATCACCTGAATCAGTTCCTCATATATTTCTTCCGGATAACAGTACTGCAGACGGATCCAGTATATCCCGTCAATTCTGCACAGACGCTCCAGAAGCTCGTGCAGCCGCTTCTCCCCGTAAAGATCCGTTCCGTACAGCGTAGTCTCCTGCGCCACCAGAATCAGTTCCTTCACGCCCCGGGCTGCCAGATCCTCTGCCTCCCCGATAAGTTCCTCCATCGGAACACTCCGGTAAGGCCCCCGCACCTTCGGAATAATACAGTACGTACAGTGCTTATCACAGCCTTCCGCGATCTTCAGATGCGCATAATGCCCCCCTGTGGTGAGCACACGGCCCCTCTGGGCATGTGCGGGGGCATCCAGCGGATCCAT